>NZ_JANLOF010000059.1:0-65363 GCF_025466135.1 Pseudomonas sp. 14P_5.3_Bac1
ACATTTGTTTTGTGTTCCTTCAGTTATTAGGAGAACTGTCTTTGTCCTCTCCCATCCCCGTCACCATCCTCAGCGGCTTTCTCGGCGCCGGCAAAACCACCTTGCTGCGCCACCTGCTCAAGGCCGAGCACGGCCTGAAAATCGCCGTGATCGAAAACGAATTCAGTGACGCCGGTATCGACACCCAGCTGCTGGGCGCAGAACCTGTGCAGGTCATGACCCTGTCCAACGGTTGCGTGTGCTGCACCATCCACACCGACCTGACCAAAGCCCTGTACCTGCTGCTCGAGCGCCTGGACAGCGGCGAGATTGCCTTCGACCGCCTGGTGATCGAGTGCACCGGCCTGGCCGACCCGGCACCGGTGGCCCAGACCTTTTTCATCGACGAAGAACTGCGCGAGCGCTACCTCCTCGACGGCATCATCACCTTGGTGGACGCGGCCCACGCCGAACACCACCTGACCCAGACCATCGCCCAGGCCCAGATCGGTTTTGCCGACCGCCTGCTGGTGAGCAAGCGCGACCTGGTCGACGAAGCGACCTTCGACGCCCTCAGCCAGCGCCTGACCCGCATCAACCGCCGCGCGCCGATTCGAGTGGTCGACCACGGCGCCATCGACCTGGCGGAGTTGCTCGATGTGCGCGGTTTCAACCTCAACGCCGGCATGAGCCTGCGCCCGGTCAGCGCGGCGCCGGCCATCGACCGCATTTCCAGCCTGGTGCTGCGCACCGACCAGCCGCTGGATATCGACCGCCTCAGCGAGTTCATGAACGAGCTGCTGGAAGACCACGGCAAGCAACTGCTGCGCTACAAGGGCGTACTGAACATTGACGGCGAAGACCGGCGCATGGTGTTTCAAGGCGTGCTCAAGCTGTACGGGTTCGATTGGGACACCGAATGGGCCGAGGGCGAGGCGCGTGAAAGTGTGATTGTGTTTATTGCTGATGAGTTACCGGAAGACAAAATCCGCGACGGCTTTGCCAAGGTCTACCAATCCTGACTTGAAACACGGTCCACTGTGGGCGCTGGCTTGCCTGCGATTGCGGTGGGTCAGGCAATGATGTGCCCGCTGACAGGCCGCTATCGCAGGCAAGCCAGCTCCCACAGGTGATTGCATTTCAAGTTGAAATTTGGCCATAAAAAAGCCCGGCGCTAAGGCCGGGCTTTTTGTTCAAGCCACTGCAATCAAGCGCCGTACACCGGCAGCTTTTTGCAGATGGCCTTGACCTTCTCACGCACCGCGTCGATCACGGCTTCGTTGTTCAGGTCAGCCAGGATGTCGCAGATCCAGCCAGCCAGTTCCTTGCACTCTGCTTCCTTGAAGCCGCGCGTGGTCACAGCCGGGGTGCCGAAACGCAGGCCGGAGGTGACGAACGGCGAACGTGGGTCGTTCGGCACGGAGTTTTTGTTCACGGTGATGAAGGCTTTGCCCAGGGCAGCGTCAGCATCCTTACCGGAAATGTCCTGCTTGATCAGCGACAGCAGGAACAGGTGGTTTTCAGTACCGCCGGAGACCACGTCGTAGCCGCGTTCAATGAACACGCCGGCCATGGCCTTGGCGTTCTTGACCACTTGTTGCTGGTAAGTCTTGAACTCAGGCTGCAGGGCTTCTTTGAAGCAGATCGCTTTGGCGGCGATGACGTGCTCCAGCGGGCCACCTTGGGCGCCTGGGAATACGGCGGAGTTCAGCTTCTTCTCGATCTCGGCGTTGGCGCGCGCCAGGATCAGGCCGCCACGTGGGCCGCGCAGGGTTTTGTGCGTGGTGGTGGTGACCACGTCAGCGTAAGGCACCGGGTTCGGGTAGACGCCAGCGGCGACCAGACCGGCTACGTGAGCCATGTCGACGAACAGGTAGGCGCCGACTTTGTCAGCGATGGCGCGGAAACGTGGGAAGTCCAGGATCTGCGAGTAAGCAGAGAAACCGGCCACGATCATCTTAGGCTTGTGCTCGACCGCCAGACGCTCGACTTCGTCGTAGTCGATCAGGCCGTTGGCATCGATACCGTACTGAACGGCGTTGTACAGCTTGCCGGAGGAGGAAACGCTGGCGCCGTGGGTCAGGTGACCGCCGTGGGCCAGGCTCATGCCCAGGATGGTGTCGCCGCCTTGCAGCAGGGCCAGGTACACGGCGCTGTTGGCTTGGGAGCCGGCGTGCGGCTGGACGTTGGCGTAATCGGCGCCGAACAGTTCCTTGGCACGGTCAATGGCCAACTGCTCAACCACGTCGACGTACTCGCAACCACCGTAGTAGCGCTTGCCTGGGTAGCCTTCGGCGTACTTGTTGGTCAGAACCGAACCTTGAGCCTCCATGACCGCTGGGCTGGTGTAGTTTTCCGAAGCGATCAGCTCAATGTGCTCTTCCTGGCGCACGGCTTCTTGCTCCATGGCGGCAAAGAGATCGGCGTCGTACTTGGCAATAGTCAAATCACGGCTGAACATGGCGGTCCTCAAGGATCGGGGGCAGAAAAGGAGGGCATTCTAACCCAATGGGTTTTAGATGGCATATGAAAGGACATCATGTCGCGGACAAGTGGGGCTCATCCAGAGATGGGCGGTGCCTGTACTGGCCCTATCGCAGGCAAGCCAGCTCCCACACTTGAATGGGTTCACAGATCAAAATGCGGGAGCGGGCTTGCCCGCGATGAGGCCACCAGCCGCACCGCAAGATCTCAGTCGAACATGAACAGCGCGTCGTTGCTGAACTGCGCCTCAAACCGATTCGCCGGCATCGGCCGCCCAAACAGATACCCCTGCACTTCATCGCAGCCATGCTCGCGCAGGAAGTCCAGCTGCTCATGGGTTTCCACGCCCTCGGCGATTACCGCCAGGTTCAGGCTGTGGGCCATGGCGATAATGGCGCGGGCGATTTGCGCGTCTTGCTCGCCGGAGGGCAGGCCATCGACAAAGGTGCGGTCGATCTTCAACACGTCGATGGGGAATTGCTTGAGGTAGTTGAGCGACGAATAACCCGTGCCAAAGTCGTCCACCGCGATGCTCAGCCCGAGGTTTTTCAGGCTGGCGAGGATCTGCATCGCTTCGTTGACTTCGCGCATCAGGATACTTTCGGTCAGCTCCAGCTCCAGGCACGCCGGCGGCAGGCCGGTGTCCCTGAGAATGGAGGCGATGCGCTCGCCCAGTTGGCCATCGGAGAACTGCCGCGCCGAGATGTTCACCGAGACTTTCGGCACCCGCACCTTGTTCTGGTGCCAGGTCTTGAGCTGGCGACAGGCCTCGCTGAGCACCCAGTCGCCCACGTCCACCACCAGTCCCAATTCTTCCAGCACCGGAATGAAATCACCCGGCGGCACCAGCCCGCGACGTGGGTGGCGCCAGCGCAGCAGGGCTTCGGCGCCGGTCAAGCGTTTGCCATCGCCACTGAACTGCGGCTGGTAATACAGCACGAATTCGTTCTGATCCAGCGCGTGGCGCAGGTCGCTTTCCAGCTCCAGACGCTCCAGGGCGCTGGCGTTCATGTCCGCCTGGTAGAACTGGAAGTTGTTTTTGCCGCGTTCCTTGGCGTGGTACATCGCGGTGTCGGCGTTCTTCATCAACTGGCTCAGTTCGTTGCCGTCCTGCGGGCTCAAGGCGATACCGATACTGGCGGTCACAAAGAACTCGCGGCCTTCGAGCACAAACGGCCTCACCAGGCTGGCCAGGATCTGCTCGGCCACGTGAATCGCGCGGTTCAGCGCCATGTCGCGGCTCACCCGTGGTTGCAGGAGCAAGGTGAACTCGTCGCCGCCCATGCGCGCCACGGTGTCGTCTTCGGCCACGCAGCCCAGCAGGCGCGTGGCCATTTCCTTGAGCATGCGGTCGCCGGCGGCGTGGCCCAGGGAGTCGTTGATCGGCTTGAAACGGTCGAGGTCGAGGAACATCAGCACTACCCACGACTTCTGCCGTTCCGCTGCCTGCAAGGCCGTGTGCAGGCGGTCCTGGAACAGCGTGCGGTTGGGCAGGTGGGTCAGGGCGTCGTAATACGCCAGGCGGTGGATGCGCTGCTCGCTGGCCTTGCGCTCACTGATGTCGCTGAAGAAACACACGTAGCTGGCCAGGTCGCCTTCATCATCGAACACGGCGGTAATGCCGACCCACGCCGGGTAATGCTCGCCGTTGCGGCGCTTGAGCCACACTTCGCCTTCCCAGGTGCTGTGCTGGTGCAGTTGCTTGAGCACATAACGCAGGTGGGCTTCCTGTTGTTCGTCAACGGTGAGCATGTTCGGCAACTGGTCGAGCACATCCGCGACGGCATAGCCGCTGACCCGGCTGAAGGCCTCGTTGGCCTGCACGATATAACCGGCCGGGTCGGTGATCAGGATCGCTGAAGTGGAGTGTTCGAATACCGTGGCCGCCATGCGCAGGTCTTTTTCGGCGCGGCGTTGCTGGCTGATATCGCGGCCCACGCCGAGGATGCCTTCAAACGCGCCGTGTTCGTCCCACACCAGCACCAGGCGCAGCTCGATCGGCACCTTGCGGCCATCGGCGCGCAGGCAGTCGAACAGGAACAGCTGGGTTTGCACGTCATCGCGCAGCTTGTTCAGCGCCGCAGTGTCACCCAGCGAGCGGCTGACCTGCTCCATCAGGCTGTAAATGCCGGACAGTTGTTGCGGGTTGGCGATGATCGACTGCCAGCCATTCTTGAACACCCAATCCACGTCATAACCCAGCACGGCATTGACCGACGGGCTGATGTAGTTGAGGGCCAACTGGCTGTCAGTGGAGCAAATCACGTCGCTGATGCTTTCGGCCAGCATGCGGTAGCGCTGCTCGCTGTCGCGCAGGGACTCGCTGGCTTCAATCTGATCGGTAATGTCTTTGGCCACGCCGATAATCCGCGTGACCACCGCCGTCTTGTCGCGGGCCAGGGCTTGCTCGCGGATATCGAAGCGGCGCCATTGGTTGTTGCGGTGCCGAAAGCGCAGTTGGCAATGCAGCTGCGTGGTGTAGCCGACTTCACGTTGTTGCTGGCGCAGGTCGTGGTAATACTGGGCATCGTCGGGGTGCAGCAGGATTTCCCAGAAGTACTCGCCCATTTGCGCCAGTTCGGCTCTGTTATAGCCGAGGGTGTGGCCCAAATGGTGGTTGCTGAAAATCATCCGCTGGCTGATCACGTCCTGCACATACAGGTGATCCGGCACGGTGCGCACCACGTCTGACCAGAAACGCTCACGCTCCACCAGCGACAGCTCGATCAGCTTGCGGCTGGTGATGTCACTGATACTGAGGATGACCGCCTTGAAGTCGTCTTGCTGCTCGGGCAGGCGCATCACCAGCCACAGGTACTGGTCGTTGCCGGCGAGGTCGTTGAGTTGAATTTCCAGCTCCAGCTGTTTTTGCTGGGTCAGTACGGCTTCCAGAACCTGATAGCCGATGGCCGTGGCGTTGCGCGGGCAGTCATCGATCAGACGCTCCCAGGCTTGCTCGCAAGAACTGACGTTCAACAGGCGCACAGCCACCTGGTTGACCTCGGTGACGCGTAACTCCTTGAGCAGTTGCTGGCGTTCTTGGACGTGGGTGTGCAGCCAGGCCTGTGATTGCTCGCGGGTGCGCATGTTGGTTTTGTCGAAAAAGGCCTTCAACCCCGACAGATCGAGCACACAAAGCGCCACGCCGGTGCCTTCGAAAATATCCTGATAGCGGCGCCGGCCCTCATGCACCTGGCGCTGGCGACGACGCATGTTCAGCAGCACGATCACCGGGATCAGCGAAAAGGCCAGGCCCAGCAGGCATTTGCCGATGAAGGCCGGCAGCAGTTGCTCCAGCACGGCGCTGCGGTCGAACAGCCCGCGCAGTTGCCAGTCACTTTTGCTCAGGGGCGTGACCAGTACGCTTTTGTTCAATTCGTCCGGGGTCAGCGCAGAGGCCCATTGCGCCGGCATGCCGCTGTCACGGCTGACCACGCGGTGGTTGAGGCGGTTCTCGATGGCCCACATCGGGCGCTGGCCCTGGCCGTCCTGGCGGGTCAGGTTGGTCAGGTAGTTGGGCGCCAGGCGCAGCGCCCAATACATCCGCGAGCCGCCGCTGGGCTGGTGCAGCAATAAATAGATGATCGTGCTGTCGGGGTTATTGCTCAGGTAATAAGGTTGCGAGTGACTGCGCTGTACCAGCTCTTCAAGCCAGGCGCTGTCCTGGCTGTCTTTGGCGCTGTCGCTGATCATCGCGCCGCTGGGGGCGAGCAGGGCGACACTGCGCAGTTCCGGCAGCGAACGTTGCAAGGTGCGCACCAGCGCCTGTTGCTGTTCGTCATTGCGCGGCGGCTCGACCATCGGCAGCAAATTCAGGGCGATTTTGGCGCTCAGGGCCATGTTCAAGCTGATCTGTTCAGCCAGGTCGGCGCTGTAGTCGATGGTGTATTGCTGTTGGTTTTTCTGGTTTTGCTGCAGTTGGTCCAGCAGTTGCCAGAACAATAACGCGAGCAGCAGCAGGACAAGCGTCGCCAATGCGCCTTTGAGGGTGCCGTGCAGGGGCGCTCCCGGCGCTATATGAGCGGCGCGCAGGGGAGTGGGCGGCGTGACTTTGGACAAGCTGTGATCCTGCGGTTTGGCTGGACTGGCGCGCGACGTGCACTATAAGCCGGACGCCCGGAGGGCGGCTAGCATGCCTTGACTTGTGGCAAAGTGCCAGCCCTGCCTGGCTGGACTGACCAAGCGCATTCAGGTAGCTTTGCCGGTTACGCGGGGGCGTTCCAGCCCCAGACATTCAGGCTTTTTGCGCACGAAGGCATTGACCACCGTCAACGGCCCGCGCGGCGCATGGCCTGCACGGGCTTCGCCCGCTCAATTCATCAGTCACTGACGCTAGGTTCACCATGGCTCAATACGTCTTCACCATGCATCGGCTGGGAAAAGTTGTTCCGCCGAAGCGGGAAATCCTGAAAAACATTTCGCTGTCCTTCTTCCCTGGCGCCAAGATCGGCGTGCTTGGCCTTAACGGTTCGGGTAAGTCCACGCTGCTGAAAATCATGGCCGGTGTCGACACCGAGTTCGAAGGCGAAGCCCGCCCGATGCCCGAGCTGAACATCGGCTACCTGCCGCAAGAGCCGATCCTGGACCCGACCAAGACCGTGCGCGAAGTGGTCGAAGAGGCCGTGAGCGTGATCAAGGACGCCCAGGCGCGTCTGGATGAGGTCTACGCCGCCTACGCCGAACCGGATGCCGACTTCGACAAACTGGCCGCCGAACAGGCCAAGCTCGAAGCCATCCTGCAGGCCGGCGACGGTCACAACCTGGAGCGCCAGCTGGAAGTCGCCGCCGATGCGCTGCGCCTGCCGGCGTGGGACGCCAAGGTCGAATTCCTCTCTGGTGGTGAAAAGCGTCGCGTGGCCCTGTGCCGCCTGCTGCTGTCGGCCCCCGACATGCTGTTGCTCGACGAACCGACCAACCACTTGGACGCCGATTCCGTCGCCTGGCTGGAACATTTCCTTCACGATTTCCCGGGCACCGTGGTTGCGATCACGCACGACCGGTACTTCCTGGACAACGTCGCCGGTTGGATTCTGGAACTCGACCGTGGCGCCGGTATCCCTTACGAGGGCAACTACTCCGGTTGGCTGGAAGCCAAGTCCGACCGTCTGGCCGCCGAATCCAAGCAGCAATCGGCCCACGAAAAAGCCATGAAGGAAGAACTGGAGTGGGTGCGCAAAGGCGCCAAGGCCCGCCAGTCCAAATCCAAGGCTCGTCTGCAACGCTTTGAAGAAATGCAGTCGCAGGAATTCCAGAAGCGCAGCGAAACCAACGAGATCTACATCCCGGCCGGCCCGCGCCTGGGTGACAAGGTCATCGAGTTCAAGAACGTCACCAAAGGCTATGGCGACCGCGTGTTGATCGACAACCTGTCGTTCTCCATGCCAAAAGGCGCGATCGTCGGCGTTATCGGCGGTAACGGTGCGGGTAAATCCACCCTGTTCCGCATGCTGATGGGCAAGGAAACCCCGGATTCGGGCACCATCGAAGTCGGCGAAACCGTGCAGCTGGCCTGTGTCGACCAGAGCCGCGAAGACCTGGATGGCAGCAAGACGGTGTTCCAGCAAATCTCCGACGGTTCCGACCAGATCCGCATCGGCAACTATGAAATCCCGTCGCGCACCTACGTCGGCCGTTTCAACTTCAAGGGCGGCGACCAGCAGAAGTTCGTCAAGGACCTGTCCGGTGGTGAGCGCGGCCGCTTGCACCTGGCCCTGACCTTGAAAGAAGGCGGCAACGTGTTGCTGCTCGACGAACCGTCAAACGACCTCGACGTTGAAACCCTGCGTTCCCTGGAAGAAGCCCTGCTGGACTTCCCGGGCGCCGCCATTGTGATCTCTCACGATCGGTGGTTCCTTGACCGCGTCGCGACCCACATCCTGGCGTACGAAGACGACTCCCAAGCGGTGTTCTTCGAAGGTAACTACACCGAGTACGAAGCGGACCGTAAAAAGCGTTTGGGCGATGCTGCTGCCCAGCCGCACCGTGTACGGCACAAAAAACTGGCCTGATTCGGGTGGGTGGTTTGAAAAAGCGGAGCCTTCGGGCTCCGTTTTTTTTTGCGCGTGATTCAGGAGTACCGAGGTGGATCTATCGCAGGCAAGCCAGCTCCCACCTTTGACCACATTTCAAATTGGGAAACCGATCAAATGTGGGAGCTGGCTTGCCTGCGATAACGGTTTGCCTGTTGGTGCATTCGCTGATTTGAGATCCCCTTAATGGTGCAAAAAATTACAGTAATTTATATATAAAGCACCATTTAAATTCACAAAGGCGACATTTTGCGCTTTTCAGGTGCAACATGAATTGCTAAGGTCCGGCTCAATCTCATTTAAAAACAATCAATTTGCCGAGACTTCTCCATGATCGAATCTGTCGAATCCTTCCTTTCGCGTCTCAAGAAACGCGACCCCGACCAGCCAGAATTCCACCAAGCCGTGGAAGAAGTCCTGCGCAGCTTGTGGCCGTTTCTTGAAGCCAACCCCCACTACCTGACCTCGGGCATTCTGGAGCGCATCTGCGAGCCGGAACGTGCGATCACCTTCCGGGTGTCCTGGGTGGATGATCACGGCAAGGTCCAGGTCAATCGCGGCTTTCGTATCCAGATGAACAGCGCCATCGGCCCCTACAAAGGCGGCTTGCGCTTTCACCCGTCGGTGAACCTGGGCGTACTGAAATTCCTCGCCTTCGAGCAGACGTTCAAAAACTCCCTGACCTCGCTGCCCATGGGCGGCGGCAAAGGCGGTTCGGACTTTGACCCCAAGGGCAAGAGCGACGCCGAAGTGATGCGTTTCTGCCAGGCGTTCATGAGCGAGCTGTACCGCCACATCGGCGCCGACGTGGATGTGCCGGCCGGCGATATCGGCGTGGGCGCGCGCGAAATCGGCTTCCTGTTTGGCCAGTACAAACGCCTCAGCAACCAGTTCACCTCAGTGCTGACCGGCAAAGGCATGACGTACGGCGGCAGCCTGATCCGCCCCGAGGCTACCGGCTTTGGCTGCGTGTATTTCGCCGAAGAAATGCTCAAGCGCGACGGTCGGCGGGTTGAAGGCAAGCGCGTGGCGATCTCTGGTTCCGGCAACGTCGCGCAGTACGCGGCGCGCAAGGTTATGGACCTGGGCGGCAAAGTGATTTCCTTGTCCGACTCCGAAGGCACCCTGTACGCCGAAAGCGGGTTGACCGAGGCGCAATGGTCGGCCCTGCTGGAGCTGAAAAACGTGCAGCGCGGGCGCATCAGCGAACTGGCTTCCCGTTACGGCCTGGAATTTCGCGCCGGTAAAACGCCCTGGGAACTGGCCTGCGACATTGCCCTGCCATGCGCGACCCAAAACGAACTCGACGCCGACGCGGCGCGCACCCTATTGCGCAACGGCTGCCTGTGCGTCGCAGAAGGTGCCAACATGCCGACCACGCTTGCGGCTGTGGATATCTTTATCGAAGCCGGCATTCTGTTCGCCCCGGGCAAAGCCTCCAATGCCGGCGGAGTGGCCGTCAGCGGCCTGGAAATGTCGCAGAACGCCATGCGCCTGCTGTGGACCGCAGGCGAGGTCGACAGCAAGTTGCACAACATCATGCAGTCGATCCACCACGCCTGCGTGCACTACGGCGAAGAAAACGGCCGGGTCAACTACGTGAAAGGCGCAAATATCGCAGGCTTCGTAAAAGTCGCCGACGCGATGCTGGCCCAAGGCATCGTCTAAACCTCGGGCTCGACGCGCAGCACTTCGATCACTTGATCACCGACGGGGCGCTTCCACAGCACCTCGTCGCCCACCTCGGCGCCCAATAATGCGCGGCCCAGAGGCGAACCCCAGTTGATCAGATTGGCGGCGGCGTCGGCCTGGTCTTCACCCACCAACTGAATGCGCTGGTGTTCGTCCTGTTCGTTGGCAAAGGTGACCCAGCTGCCGATCTGCACCCTGTGGGTGGACGTCGCCGGCGCCACCACTTGGGCGCTTTGCACCCGCTGATTGAAGTAGCGCAGGTCCCGCTCAAGATCCGCCTGGCGCTGTTTGTCGTCCTTGGCAGACTCGAGGCTGTATTCGTGCTGCAACTGCGCGACCTTGGCCTGCAATTGCGCCAACCCTTGCGCGGTGAGGTGGTTGGGTTGCTCACTGACCTGGCGCTCTACCGGTTGGTCGGCCTGGGCGGCAGCGTTGTCTTCGTTAACAAAAGCTCGGCTCATGACAATCTCCTTCAATGGAGTTTGGGCCATGTTCGCCGCGCTTTAGTTTCGATGGATGTCTGAAAGCGACCTACTGTGCGCGATAAACCTTGGCGGCGTCGCGGTCTTTTTCCTGCTGCCAGTCCCGTTCGCGGTCATCCCAGTGGTTGTCCTTGTAGTCGCGCAACTCTTCGTTCTCGCGCATGGCCTTGCACTGGCGAAAGCCGTCTTCCCAGCCTTCGGCGTACTGGCGGTCTTTCAGATACCGCGGCACGTTCTTGCGAAACTCCCCGCTGATCACACCGGCGGCCTGGCGACCGCTGCTGCAACCGTCATCAAAGCCATCGGCAAAAGCCGGTGGATAACCTTTGGCCAGCAAATCCTGGTGGGTTGATTGGCAACCTGACAACCACACTACCGCGCACAGCATTACCGCAGACCGCCACATGGCGTACTCCCTGACCGTTTCACGGCTGATAGGGTGAGTCTAGTCAGGGATTTGTCGGGCCGGTGTGAAAGAGAGGTGAGAAAGGTGTTGGGTTAAAGGGCCATTACGACGCGGCGAACAATATGCCTGGACCGCGCATTAGCTGTGCGAGATGGGCAAAGCCGTCGTGGACGACCTGACCCAAGCGATAACACTCGCCACCTAAAACCTGACACCGCCACAGGTGCTGAACCGGCCTATGTGGCGAGCAGGCTTGTCCTGCGTTGGGCTGCGCAGCCGCCCTAATAAACAGGAACGCGGAGTATCTGATACTCCCCGACGACAGACTTGGGGCTGCTGCGCAGCCCAACGCGGGGCAAGCCCGCTCGCCACAGAGGGGGTTATGTCGCTTGGTTGGTCGTCAGCGCGGCATGCTCGGCCAATTCTTGCTGGATAAACGCCGCAATCATCGCGCGATACACCTGCTCAGTGACCTCGGGGTTGGCACCCACCGCCTCGGATAAACCCCGCACCTTGGCGATTACCTGTTCAACCCGCTGCGGCGCCTTGACGCCATCGGCGTCTTTTTTGAAGCGCGCTGCCTGGGAGACGTAATGGCCGCGCTCGGCCAGCAGGGTGACGATGTGTTGGTCGAGGCGGTCGATGTTTGCGCGGACTTCTTCGAGGGTGGTGCAGTTAACGGCCATGTTGATGAAACTCCTGATGGGGTGGGCAACGTGGTGTGCCTGAATGCACGCGGGCCAAATGTGGGAGCGGGCTTGCTCGCGAATGCGGTGGTTCATTCAATACATCATCGCCTGACCGAGCGCTATCGCGGGCAAGCCCGCTCCCACATTTGAGCTGCGGCGGGCAAGGGATTCAGGTCTGGCACAAAACCAGTGTGGGAGCTGGCTTGCCTGCGATGGCGGTGGGGCAGTCAGTATGGTTGTTACTGATACACCGCTATCGCGGGCAAGCCAGCTCCCACATTTGAGCTGCGGCGGGCAAGGGATTCAGGTCTGGCACAAAACCAGTGTGGGAGCTGGCTTGCCTGCGATGGCGGTGGGGCAGTTAGCCTGGTTGTTACTGATACACCGCCATCGCGGGCAAGCCCGCTCCCACATTGGATCTTCGCCCGGTCTCACAGGTCAGTAGTGGTACCACTTCACTTCGAGCAGCACTTCATTCACTGGCGTGGACAGGTGGCTGTACTCGCGCTGGGCGCTCAGGCGCAGGCCCAGGTTGCGCGACAATTCCCACTGCTGGTTCAGGCTGACACTGCGCCGCACTTCGCCATTGGTGAAGAAATCCCCTTTGGCTTCCAGGCTCAAATTGCCCAGCGGGTTTTTCCACAGCACGCCGGTGTTGAACCCGGCAGCCGGGGAGATGGCTTCGCTGAAGTCGTTGTTGTGTTCCACGCGCACGGTGCCGAGGGCGAAGCCGAGCATGTCGTCGGTGAGTTGCCAGGTGCCGCCGGCGCCGCCGTTGACGTGGGCCACGAGGGTCTCGTCGTCGTGTTTGCCTGGCACGCGCTCCAGGCCGCCAGTCACTTGCCATGACCACGGCTGCAACAGGGCGTTGCGTGGGGTCAGGGAGCGGATGGTGGCCAGGTCCAGTTGCTGCAGTTGCCAGTGGTTGCCTTCGTACTGGCGCAGTTTCATCTGCAGGATTTCAATCTGCGCGCCCAGCGGGAAGCCTTCGGCGTTGTCGTTGAGGTCGTGGTAGGCCATGCGCAGGCCGTATTCGCCGAAGGTCTTGCTGCCACGGGTGCCGATGCCGGCCTGCCAGGTGCGCGACTCATGGCCGTCTTCCGGCAGGCCTGGGCGCTCGATATTCAGGTCTGGCGCCGGGTTCTGGTTGATCGCGCGCAGCAGTTCGAAGCTGCGTTGCGAGCGTTCGGTGTCGCGCTCAAGACCATTGGCGCGGTAGCGACCCAGGCGATAGGCAGCGTCGATGATCAGCGCCTGGCGGTCGCGGGGCAGCGCCTTGAAGGCGGGCTCCTGCAGTTGCTTCTGGTCGTCGCTGATGTTCAGTACCCATTGCTGCTCATCACTGTCCAGCGGCTTGGCACGCTCGAGCAGTTCGCGTTCACGGGACGGGCGATAGTCGATCTTCTCCACCAGGCCAGCCTCTTTCACCGCCTTGACGGTGTCGGTGGGGATCGCCGTCAGCGGGAATTGCTCGGTCAGGCGCAGGCTTGGGCGCGCCACTTGCAGCAGTTCCAACAGGCGATACGAGCAGTTTTCGTCGAAAAAGAAGTAGTCGAACTGGATCTGCTTGAGCTCCCACACGTGCCGGACCATGCGTTCGGTCTCGACCTGGGTGAGGTTCAGGCGGTATTCCCACAGGTCGCGGTTCTCGAGGCTACGGTACTCCGAGAGTTTTTCCTGGTAGGGCACCAACGCAAACAGGCCCGGATAGCCGCCCATCAGGCCTTTCCAGGCGTAGAGAATGCTGTTGTCGGAGCCTTCGATGTAGGCACCGAAGTTGATCGCGTAGCTGAGCAGCGCGGTCTTGTCTCTTTGCACGTCAGCCTGGTCGATGCGCAGCAACGTGTGGCCGAACATCGACGACGGGCTGTTGAGGTAGGCCGCCGGGAAGATCATCACCGCGCTGTGGGGCGCGACGTCCTTGAACCACTGAGTGAATTCTTTGCACTCCAGGGTGGGCAAGTCGGTCAGCTGCAACTGTTCCTTGAGCCAGCGCGTACGTGCGGGGTAAACACATTGGGCGTGTTTTTCGCCGAGGCTGGCCGGGGCGTACAGCGCCTCTACGGTCGCCTTGAGTTCCTGGTCCGGGTGGTGCGCGCCATCAGGGGCGAGGAAGAATTTTTTGTCGCTGACATAGCTGCGCCAGCCCTTGAGTTTGCCGGCTTCGTAATGGCCCAGAGACAGCCAGAACGGATCGTTGGCCAATTGCTGCAAACGTTGATCATCAATATGCGGGGCCGCATACAGCGGGGCGCAGGCGAAGAGTGCCAACCAGGCAAAGCGTTTGAGCATAGGGGCAACTTAAGTCGGAAATAGTGAGACCCAAAGGGGAGGCGGGTCCAAAATAAAACCCGCGCCTCGAAAGGCGCGGGCGGGTCGAGCTTAAGCCTGGGTAGCGTATTTTGCCAGGCGGGCATCGCTTTTCAGTACAGCCAGGGTGTTGTTGTGCACGTCATCGGCGGTCACGTCAGCTTTGCTGAAGATCTGCTGGAAGTGCTCGTGGGTCACGGCCGCGAAGTGATCGCGATCTTCCGGTGCAACGCCCAGTACCACCGCGTAGGTGGTCAGCGCTTCGCCGTTGCCTTTGGCCATGTCTTCGGACAGCTCGTTCATCATGCCATTCATGGCAATCCAGGACTTGCCGCCGTAGGTCAGGGCGCTGTTGGTGCTGCAACCGTTGGTGCCCGAGGTCATGCCGAAAGTGGCGTTACCCGAGGTGCCGTTGGTGGTGGAAGCGAGGAAGTGAGCTGGAGTACCGCGCTGGCCTTCAAACAACATGTTGCCCCAACCGCAGTTCGGGCCACCTGGTGCTTCTGCCATTGCATTGAGGGAGACGACGGTGAAGAGAGTACCAAGAAGGATCCGTTTCATAGCTTTGTTCTCTTTGTGTGCAAACCAATGGACAAGGGTTCAGGCGCGTTGCAGCGCCCTAGGGGCCAGTTATTAGTCCAACCCGCGCAGTTTGGAGTTTAGGCACGTTCCTGGGGTTCCGTTATTTTTTATAAAACAATCGAAGTGATTGCGCACGGTTGTCGCGATTTTTTTGTAGGACGCCTCCCGTGTCTACGCTTTCCCACAGGCGCGCCTTGCCAGAGCGCGCAACCGAGAGCCAGAATGCCGTCATCTGCCCCGCCTGATGTAAGGAAGCCCGATGCCTGATCCTGTTGCTGCCAGCTTGCGTCTAGCGCCTGAAGCGCTGACTCGCCCTTTCTCCGCTGAACAGTTCAGCTTCTCGACCACCAATGATTTGGAGCCCTTTCGCGGTGTGCTTGGCCAGGAACGCGCAGTTGAAGCGTTGCAGTTCGGTGTGGCGATGCCACGCCCCGGTTACAACGTGTTTGTCATGGGCGAGCCTGGTACCGGCCGCTTTTCGTTCGTCAAACGCTACCTGAAAGCCGAAGGCAAACGCCTGCAGACCCCGTCGGACTGGGTCTACGTCAATAATTTCGATGAGCCACGTGAGCCACGCGCCCTGGAATTGCCGGGCGGCGGCGCAGCAGCGTTCATCGCCGATATCAACGCTCTGGTCGACAACCTGGTCGCCACCTTCCCGGCGGTGTTCGAACACCCGACTTATCAACAGCGCAAAAGCGCCATCGACCGCGCCTTCAACCAGCGCTACGACAAGGCCCTGGACGTGATCGAGCGTCTGGCCCTGGAAAAGGACGTGGCGCTGTACCGCGACAGCACCAATATCGCGTTCACGCCGATGCTCGATGGCAAGGCGCTGGACGAGGCCGAGTTTTCGCAGTTGCCGGAAGCTGATCGTGAGCGCTTCCACACCGATATTTCCGAGCTGGAAGAGCGCCTCAACGAAGAGCTGGCCAGCCTGCCGCAGTGGAAACGTGAGTCCAATAACCAACTGCGCCAATTCAACGAAGAAACCATCACCCTGGCCCTGCAGCCTTTGCTGGCGCCGCTGTCGGAAAAGTACGCAGAAAACGCCGCGGTGTGCGGCTACTTGCAAGCCATGCAGGTGTACCTGCTCAAAACCGTGGTCGAGCAACTGGTGGATGATGCCAAGACCGACGCCCAGGCCCGCAAGCTGCTCGAAGAGCAATACTGCCCCAGCCTGGTGGTGGGCCACCCGGTCAACGGCGGCGCGCCGGTGGTGTTTGAGCCGCACCCGACTTACGACAACCTGTTTGGCCGTATCGAATACTCCACCGACCAGGGCGCGCTCTACACCACGTATCGCCAGTTGCGCCCCGGTGCGTTGCACCGTGCCAATGGCGGTTTCCTGATTCTGGAAGCCGAAAAAATGCTCGGCGAGCCGTTTGTATGGGACGCGCTCAAGCGCTCCCTGCAGTCGCGCAAGCTGAAGATGGAATCGCCGCTGGGCGAGCTGGGCCGCCTGGCCACGGTGACCCTCAACCCGCAGATGATTCCGTTGCAGGTCAAGGTGATCATCATCGGTTCGCGCCAGCTGTACTACGCGCTGCAGGACGCCGATCCGGACTTCCAGGAGATGTTCCGCGTCCTGGTGGATTTCGACGAAGACATCCCGATGGTCGACGAAAGCCTGGAGCAGTTTGCCCAGTTGCTTAAAACCCGCACCTCGGAAGAAGGCATGGCGCCGTTGACGTCGGACGCGGTGGCGCGGCTGGCGACTTACAGCGCCCGCCTGGCCGAACATCAGGGGCGGTTGTCGGCGCGCATTGGCGACTTGTTCCAGCTGGTCAGTGAGGCGGATTTCATTCGCCACCTGGCGGGCGACGAGATGACTGACGCGGGGCATATCGAACGCGCGCTCAAGGCCAAGGCCACGCGTACCGGGCGGGTGTCGGCGCGGATTCTCGACGACATGCTTGCCGGGGTGATCCTGATCGACACCACCGGTGCGGCAGTCGGCAAGTGCAACGGGCTGACGGTGCTGGAGGTCGGCGATTCGGCGTTCGGCGTGCCGGCGCGTATTTCCGCCACGGTGTACCCGGGCGGCAGCGGCATCGTCGACATCGAGCGCGAAGTTAACCTCGGCCAGCCGATTCACTCCAAGGGCGTGATGATTCTCACCGGTTACCTGGGCAGCCGTTATGCCCAGGAATTCCCGCTGGCGATCTCGGCGAGTATCGCGCTGGAGCAGTCCTACGGTTATGTGGACGGCGACAGTGCCTCGCTGGGCGAGGCGTGCACTCTGATTTCGGCGCTGTCGAAGACGCCGCTCAAGCAGTGCTTTGCCATCACCGGCTCGATCAACCAGTTTGGTGAAGTGCAGGCGGTGGGCGGGGTCAACGAGAAAATCGAAGGCTTCTTCCGCCTCTGCGAAGCACGCGGGCTGACCGGTGAGCAGGGCGCGATCATCCCGCAGGCCAACGTCGCCACGCTGATGCTTGACGAGAAGGTGCTGCAGGCCGTGCGCGCCGGGCAGTTCCATATCTATGCCGTGCGTCAGGCGGACGAGGCGCTGAGCTTGTTGGTCGGTGAGCCCGCCGGTGAGCCGGACGAGGAGGGCCAATTCCCTGAAGGCACCGTGAATGCGCGCGTGGTAGAGCGTTTGCGCGCGATTGCCGAGATGATCAGCGAAGATGACTTGAAGGAAGCGGAAAAGGAGCTGGCACAGCAGGCGCTGGCGGAGGCCAAGCCGACCTGATGGTGCGTAGCGAGCGGGCTTGCCCCGCGTTGGGTGACGAAGCCGCCCCAAACCAGCCAGTCCAATCTGCCTGACAGATTGCAGTGGGCTGATTGGGGCTGCTTCGCAGCCCGACGCGGGGCAAGCCCGCTCGCCACAACAGGCCCGCTGCCACGACGAGCGCGTTCGCCACAATTTTGACTCGCGTGTAGGGCCAACGCCCGTTGGTCCCTACAAGCTTGGTTTGTACTGGTTTTCTTCTATTCTCACTTCAAGGGATATCCACAGGAGTCGCTGGACAGAGACAGCCTTGCCCTGCGCGAGGTTGAACACCGATCTACCGAGGGTCGCCGCCATGCCGCGCAACCTTTGCCTTACCCGCCAATGCCTGGGCCTGGTCACCCGTATCGAATGCTCCATTCGCCCTCTCGCCGGGGATAACGGGATGTGGACGCTGTTGTTTGCTGCCGGAATGACCGGCGAACAGCCTTCCACCATCAAGTCTCAAGGCCCGTTTCATGGGCCCTTCGTGGCAGAAACCATTCTGGGATCGATCGTCGAAAGCTTGACGCTGCACGGCTACGAGCTGGCGGACGACCCGCAGATCTGGTGCCTGCACCTGCAGGCACATTTGCGACAGCTCAATGGCGGGCGAGCCCAGACGCTCAGCGATACTCGCCACTGAGCGTTTATTTGCTGTCGGGCTTGTCCAGTTTGACCTCAAAGCCGTATTGCACGGTGTCGAGGTCGGTGCGCTGGTAGCTTTCCAGGCTGGTCGGCTGGCCGTAGAAATAGTGCACGTCAAACAACGCTGTGCCGTATTCCTCGGCACGGTGGCTGACGCCGAGAATTTCCTTCAGGTAGTTGCCGCTCGCATCCTTGGCGTAGAAGCGCCAGCTGTCGGCGGGAAATTCCTTTTGATCGACGATCAATGCGTTGTCCTTGAGCGACAGGCCCTTGGGCAGCTTGGCAACGTCAATCGTGGCTTTCTCGATGGTGGCAAGAAACAGCGGAATCGAGCCCACCGCAAACGCCGGGGTTTCCGGGAACAGGTTGAGATCGTAGGTGAGCGTGCCGGTGGCGGCGTTCAGTTCGAAGGCCTCGGCCGGCAGTTCGATGGGCTCGCCGCGTTCACCTTTGTCGTCCGCCGCAAAGAAGGTGATGGGCGCGTCGCTGTTGTTGCGATCGGCACCGACCAGGTCGTCATTGAAGGTGAACGGGTGGTCAAAGACGATCTTCGCAGCGCTGGCGTCTTCGGTTGATTGGCTGATCGTCACGCTGTTTTTCAGTTGGTCCTCCGTCATTGACGCGTCTTTGAGCCAGCTGGGAGCGCTGTCGTCATACACGGTGACTGGCATCGGCAAGGCTTGCACGGTCTTTTGCAGGCTGTTCTTGTCAAAACGCAGCACCGGCAAGTCGAGGTCCTTGCGGGTGACGGTGGCCTTGGAAAAATCCAGGACGTCGACCTGCAGGTTGTCGATCAGGCCATTGAAATACACCTTGGCGTAGTGGCTGCTTTGTTTGTGCTCGAAGGCTTTTTGCTCGTCCGTCAGCTGTTTTTCAAAGGCATCCGACCAGGCTTGCTGTTTTTGCATCTCGGCCAGTTGTTTCTCGTAAAACGCCACTTGCGCGGCGTTTTCGTTGATCGAGCCTGAGCGGGTGAGAAATTGCCCGGTGCTGTCGCGCGCCTGCACCAGCAATGGGTTTGGCGATTCGTCGCCGACTTCCGGCGCCAGCGGCTCGCTGTTGGTCAGCTCGATCTCGGCGTAGTTTTTCTCAAGCAGCAGCAGGTTGAGGGTGATGTTGCCCTCGGTGCGTTTGTGGCCGACGTCTTTTTTCGACAAGTCGAAGGTCAGCACTTTGCCCGGCGCCACCACCTCGACCGCGCCCTTGAGGCTGACGGGCTGCGGCTGGCTCTTGTTCTCGGTTTCTACGCCCTCGATGAACGGGTAGGTTACCGTCAGGTCGTCGGGGTTGGTCAGGTTGGAACTGCTCGGGCTGAGCTGGATACCCGGGTCGGTTTCCGACCATTCGGGCTGAAAGGGAATGACCTTGTTGTTGCTCAACGTCACCGACTGCCATTCAAGGCCGTGGGGGAAAGGGAACTGGTCCGGGGTGTTGAAGTTAAAGGGGAACACCGGCTGCAAATCGGTCAGGTAGTCGGAATGCGAGGCTTTGCGCAGCACGAACAGACCATTGATATAGGTGTCCACCAAGGCCTGGGGCGTGGGGTAGTGCTTGAGCAGCGCCAGGGTGTCTTCGCCGTATTCGGCTTCGATGGGCTTGTTGGCGAGCTTGACCCGCGCCCGCTCCAGCAACAGCAGCGAGCCACCAAGGTCGGCGATGGCGTCTCTGAGCTTGGGGTCTTGAATGCTGTCCAGCGATTGTTCGAACTTCGCGGTTTTCTCTTCGAGGGTGGCCTGCTTCTGCTCTTCTTTGGGCGAGCAGCCGCCAGCCATCAGCAACACCGCACACAGGCCGAAACTGGCCAAAGGGGATCGCACATCCATTATTCGAGTCTTCCTGTTCGTCAGCATCGAGCCGATTTGATGGGCTCGACACTAGCAGAAAAATTCTCTTACAGATGCCGCTCAGGTCAGTTTTCTCGCGGTTACAGGTGTTTGGTAGCGGCTGGTATACTCGCGGCCATTTTTAGCCAGGCTGTGTGAGATTCAATGGAACGCTTTATCGAAAATGCTATGTACGCCTCGCGATGGCTGCTGGCGCCGATTTATTTCGGCTTGTCCCTGGGGTTGCTGGCGCTGGCGCTGAAGTTCTTCCAGGAAGTGATTCACCTGCTGCCGAGCGTGTTCTCGATGGCCGAGTCCGACCTGATCCTGGTGCTGCTGTCGTTGATCGACATGGCCCTGGTCGGCGGCTTGCTGGTGATGGTGATGATTTCCGGCTACGAGAACTTCGTCTCGCAGCTGGATATCGATGAGAGCAAGGAAAAGCTCAACTGGCTGGGCACCATGGACTCTTCATCGCTGAAGATGAAAGTGGCGGCGTCTATCGTGGCGATCTCGTCCATTCACCTGCTGCGCATCTTCATGGACGCCAAGAACGTCGATCCGCAGCATTTGATGTGGTACGTGATCATCCACATGACCTTTGTGATCTCGGCGTTCGCCATGGGTTACCTCGACAAGCTCACCAAGCACTGATACCCCCGCGCCAGCCTTACTGCTCGACGAAGTAGTAAGGCTGACGGTTGATCGAGATTTGCTTGATCACCGTGACCTTCTCGGCCAACTGCTCCGTGCGGTCCAGCAACGCGATGTTGCCGGGCTTGGCCGTGAGATAGCTGCGCAACTCAGCTTCGGTTTGCAGGATCGGCAAGTAGGCCTGCAGATAGAACACGCTGGCCCCGGCGATGCGTTCGTTGGGCTGGAACAGCACCACGTCCTTGCCTTGGGCCTGGTAGGCCTGAACCTGAGTGATAACGGGCACAAACGACTGGCGCACGTCGGCTTTGGGCGCAAACCAGAACGCCGCCGCCAGGTAACAGGCTATCGCCAAGGTGAACACGCCGGCGATCACGCCTCGGTGCACGCGATACAGCGCCGGTTTGTTGGCTTTGAGCCACGCCAGCAATACCCCTGCGTATTCCGCTGCGAGTACGGCGGCAGCGGGCGTGAGTGCCATCAGGTAAACCACGCGCTTGCTCGAAGCCAGGGTCAGCAGGGTGAACTGCGCCACCAGCCACACGCTGAAAAACAGCCGGTAGCGGTTACGCACCAGGCTTTTGCGAAAGTGCCACAGGCCCAGGTACACCAGGATGTTCCACGGCAGGAAGGCCTCGGGCAGTTTGGCGATGTAGTAGTAGAAGGGCTCATAGTGCCCGGCCTCGACAAACGAACCGCTGAAACGCCCGACGCTGTTGGTCCACAGCACTTCGGCCACAGCCTGCATGCCGCCGCGCTGGAACAGGAAGCCCAACCAGATGAGCAACGGCACCAAGGCCAGCAGCGTGAACAGCGCCGGCTTGAGCCAGTCGCCAATGCGCACACGCTTATCCATCACGCTGGTGCTGGCCAGGTACACAAAGATCACAATGCCCGGCATCGCCAGGCCCAGTACACCTTTGCTCAGGGTCGCGATGACCATGCCGACGGTGAACAATGCCCAGGCCCACGTACTTGAACCTTCGCGGTCCGGCCGTACCGCTTGGTAGAACGCCAGCAGCGCGGTGGTCACGCCGAGGCTGAGCAGCGAGTCCTCACCCACGCCCCGCACGTTGCCCCAGTAACTGGCCATGGTTGCCAGAATCAGCGCTGCGCAGAATGCCATTGGCTTGGGCCGCCCAAACTTGCGCAGCATCGCGTAAAACAGCATCACGCTGAACAGGCCGGCAAATGCCGACGCCAGGCGCACGGCCCACGTCGTGCCGCCGAACAGGCGAATGGCGCCGGCGTCCAGCCATAGGCTCAGCGGCGGTTTTTCCAGGAAAGGTTCGCGGAACAGCCGCGGGATGACCCAATCATTGTCCAAGTGCATGGCCATGGCGATCCCGGCGACGCGGGCTTCGGTGGAGCCTTGCAGCTCATGGCCACCCAAGGCAAAGAAGAACAACACACCAGCGAGAAGGAGCAGCAGAGGAGCGGGACGCGTCATGGTTTCTGGCTACCGGGGCAAGGGACCGTTCGGGGGAACGGCCGTGGCGATCGGCTAGTATCTGCCAGCACTTCTGAACATTTCATGAATGAGTGTCAGTTTTTTGTAAGGCTGGCTGGCGTGCAACTCAGGGCAGTTTCAAGCTTGGCACGGCTGCCTTGCCTTGCGCTGTGAGTACCGGCTCCAACTGCTCCCAGGTGAAGGACAGGTCGTTGTCGCAGCCGTCTCCCGTGGCCGGTGTCGAGAGCTGCAGGCCCTGGGTGTTGAAGCTCAGGTCAAAGGAGGAGTAGCGGTTGATGGCCGGGCAGCCCTCGTCAGTGGTGGTTTGCGTGGTCAGCCAGCGGCTGAATGCGCTGGGCAGCTTGATTTGGCCGGAATACGGGCTGTCCCATTCTTCGCGCCCACCCAGCCAGGTCCACGGGTCTACGCTGTCGCCGGTTTGCAGGTTCCAGCTGTGCAAGCCCCAACTGATGCCGCCGCGACCGTAACCGGCTGTCCAGCGGTAAAACCGCACGGTGATCCACTGTGACGACCAGTAGAAGGGCTCTACGGTGATTTCACTGGTTGAGGCGCTGCCGCTCTGATCCAGCGCGTTGCGCCGCTCGCGGTAGAAGTCTGCCTGGCCGTCGGGGTTGACTGCCAGGCGCGCCAGGTCGCGGTTGATCTTTTCGATCGCCGGTCCGTCGCCTTCGAGCTTCAAGGTGACCTGCCCACCCTGGGTTTTCACTTGGTAGGCGTGCTCGCCGAACGTCTTCTTCTCCACCGTCACCGCCGGCGGCACCGCCTCGAGCGGGTTGTTATAGGTGTCGCTGGCGCAGCTGTCCGAATCCGCCCGCTTGAGCGCCAATGCCAGGCTTTTACCGCCCAGTGTTTTACTCCAGGTTCCCGTCAGCGTGTCGCCTTGCGGTTCGTCCAGTTGCCAGAAACCGGTATTGCCCTCTTCGGCCCACGGCTCGCTGGCGTTGGCTTGGGTCAGCTGGATGGGGGTGAGAATGCGCTGGTAGTAATAACTGCCATTGGCCCCGTGAGTCCCGTTGAAACAGGCCGTAATGGAAGACTTGCCCAGCGTGCCTTTCCAGACACCTGCCAGGTCGGCAGCAGAGGCGAGCAATGGCGCGCAGGCGAGCGCGAGGACAGCAAGAGGCTTGAGCACGGGTATCGGACTTCCGGTTGTCTGATAAAGGCCGTCAGGGTAATGGGAAGTGTGAGGGGTTTCCAGAGGGCGAGGCGTTGTGAGGCGGCTCGCCCTTTTGACGTCGCTTAGGGCTGAGGCGTGTGGCAGGGGAAGGGGTGGGTGCTCAACACACGGTCGATGAGTAGCTCGCCTAAAACGGTCAATTGCTGAGCGGCCAGCAGCGTGTGGCGATGCGAGCCTTCAAGCTTGAAGGCCAGGTCTGTGGTCATGGCGTTCAGGGAGGCGAGGGTTTCGCTGGCTTGGATCAGCAGGGTTTCGGGATCGACGCCTTCAGTAATCGTGAAGAGCGTTGTTGGAGGATTGGGGGTGATTTTTTTCATGGCGCAAACTCCTTGATTGATGGAGTCGCCAGACATCGCTGCTAAACGAAAAGGGTGGCGACTGTACGCGGGTTAGCAGACCAGGAATCAAGGAACCCAGCGCACCCGAAAGTGCCCCACGCACAGCCGCCATAATGCAGTCCAGCAGATGCTGGGCAGGTGGTGGCGTTGCAGGCCTTGATATTAACCGAGCTGCTAAACCCGGTCGCTGATTTTGCAGCGACTGGGGGAGGTTAGCGGGGAGGGGAAAGCGCGGCCAGTTCACCGACAGCGCGACATATTGAAGGAAAAATCCGAAGGCCCGCCGGCTGGGCTTTCCATCCTCCAGAAACAACAAACCCGCACTGGGCGGGTTCTGTTGATGCTTCGAATTGGCCGGAATCACCACCTGGCCATCGCCATCGCCGCGCAACCAATCATCCGGTTGTACCCGCACGCCGCCCAGCGTCACGGGCGCCTGGATCGCCTCAACACGCACCCGATCCTTGCCGGTGCGCGTCCAGTTACCCCAGGAAAAGATCGGGTAATTAAGCTCCAGCGCACGGTCGACATCGCGGCAGATACCGTCAATCACCGTCCCGGCCAACTGCTTACGGGCGGCGGTAGAGGTCAGCAAGTCGCCCCACACGGTGGTGTCGAGCCGAGCCTGGTTGTCGATCACCACCTCGCATCGCTGAGGTCGGTGCAACTCAGGGCGTTCAGACGGGTAAAAATAGAGGTTTGCATGGTGTGGCCTTCCTTGTGTCCGATAGGTTAATGCACGCTGGCGGCGTTACTGAATGCATGGATCTTGTCGACGATCTGGCGCGATGCCGTTCTGATTGCCGTGGTGGTATTGCCGGCGATATGCGGCGTCAATTGCGCGCAGGGAATGCCGGTCAGTGGCGAGTCGAACTGGTCCTTTTCCAAGGCAAAGGTATCGATGGCGACCGCCTTGATATGCTTGGGAAACTGGCGCATGAAGGCTGCCAGCTGGTGTTCGTCGACGATCCCGCCGCGTGCGGTATTGATCAGGATTGAACCTGGGCGCATCTGCCGGAACTCGGCAGTGCCGAACAAGCCTCGGGTCAGCGTGGTGAGCGGGACGTGGATCGAAACGATGTGCGCCTCGGCCAGTAACTGCGCAAGGTTTGCTCGTCGCTCAAGCTCAAGGCTGCGTGCCACCGGTTCGGTGAAACGCTCCGACCCGGTGGCGATCACCTTGATGCCCAGCGCCGCCGCCTTGCGTGCCACCTGCCGGGCAATGCTGCCGGTGCCCACCAGCCCAAGCGTGAGTTCGGCGTATTCGGGGCTAGGTGCCAAGCTGCCTTTTGCCCAATGGCCGTTGTGGGTTTGGGCGTTGTAGTAATCCAGGTCGCGAGACAGAAACAGCGTCTGGGCCACGACGTACTCGGCAACCGCGGCCGCGTTGGAACCTGGCGTGTTGAGTAGCGCCACGCCGCACTGCTCGCACTCAAGTCGATCAATATGATTAACCCCGGTGCCGGCCTGGGCAATAGCGCGCAGTGGCGTGGCCAACGCGGGCGAGCTGGCGGCGCGGATCAGACTGGCGCCCAGGGGGATGTTCAAGCGCGTCTTGAACACGCTGTAACCCCCGGCCCGACTCACGGCGGCAATAAAGGCCGGCTCGTCGTGGCAGTTGATCTCGGCATACTGAATGCGCGTGGTGTAGTGCTGCCGGATGCGCTCTTTGTCCGCGAAATAGTGCAGGTTGAGGGTGACGGCCAGACCCAGCTCAAGAAAGCGATCAACTTCCTCAAACAGTAACGGTGGGCCGGGGGCATCGAGTATCAGGGTAGTAAATGCCATACAGTTGATCCTCTTGGAGGGTAGCGCCTGCCGATACCCAGGTTGCCCTGGGTATTGGGGCTGATCACCAGGTGAAATGGTGGGCGCTGATGGGATCGACCAGACCTGCATCGGTACTCACGGCCGCGAGGAACCCGCTGTAGAAATCATTCAGCGATGAAGACTGGATGAACTCGGGATTGCTCTTGGCGTAGATAAGAAACAACCGATAGATTCTCAGGTTCTTTTCCTTGCGGTAGACCTCTGCCTTGAGGCTAGGCCACAGGTTGAGCAAGCTGCCTTGTCCAGATACGACAGCGTATCGATTTCGGCGTAGATCCTCAGGCAGCCGCGAGTGTGCGGGGTTTGCGAAGCATCATCCGTGTTCGCCTTGAGTGCGTGCTCCAATGCTCGCCATAGAACGTCATGCAGTAACGCAGGGTTGTACGGCCGATTGACGGGCGAGTTGATGCATTTTCCAGTATGGAGTTGATCACATGATTCATGGGTTCAAGCCTCGATAATTACAAATCCCTTATTTGCATGGCGCCAAACAGGCACAAGCAAAATCATCAATGTCCCAGGCTTAACCCACTGCGCCGCAACGAACGGAACTCACCTGTTCGCCGACAGAAAGCCCCCCCTTGTCGGTACCGAAAAACGGCAAAAAACTGAAACAACTTGTTACATCTGTGAGCAATAAAGCATGCCCCCGTTTTCTCGACAAAAGACCTTTTTGGAATAAACGGCATCGAAAAAATGATAGGGAGCTATCAAATATTGTTGAATGAAGGTCTAATTTTGAGCGCCGATATTTTCTTAAGCTTCTGTTTTTCGAGATGAAAAAAAGCTAAAAGAAAAAATAGCCAGAAAAGCGTTGGTGGAAGGGCGAGGTATTTTCCAGATGGATATGAAAAAAGTTTCATGAGGCTAACAGCCGCTCCCGCTCCCCTACACGAGCCTTTATATGATCCAAATGAGACGCTCGGAGGTTAAACACGCCAGTTGGCGCTTCGAACCTCATCTTTATCGACATGCGCCAGCGCGACTTCGATCAGTTCCGGATCCCACCCATGCTCGTTCAGGATGGTGCTGGCCATGGAGCGCATGTCGGGAAGCACATGCAGCGTGAGCGACCGCTAAATGTCCTCGGCATAGGCCGGCGTGACCGTATCTTTTTTTAAGCTCGAACCAGGCTGTGCTACGTTCTCGAAGGTCTGTTCCGTTTCTGCGCGCCGGGCCTCATTTAGCGTATCGCGCTGCACTTTCGGATCGATGCCTTGGGCGAGCAGCTCGCGGGCTTGCACTGCCATCTTTCGGGCGTTCGCCAGCGAAAGCTCTGGGTAGGTCCCAAGCCCTTGTTAATTCGGTTCTTGGTCACCGGTTCACGGTAGTTGAAATTCCATAGCAAAGAGCCGTTGCCGCGTACTCGAGGTTGCAAACCGTCCCCGTCGATGAGGACGTAATCCTTGGACGCGGGTTGACTCCCTTGAGCTGTCGATCAGAAAGGCGGAGGGTTTGAGCAGTCATGAGAGTTCCCTCACACGCTGATTTGGTATTCCAAAGGTGAGCACCGGGGGGGGCTGGAATACCGTATGGAATATCAAAACTTCTGGAGCTCCAAAAAGCTACGAAGACCTCAATAGACGCTGACGCCTTGTATTCACTGGATTTCAGGCACAAAAAAAGACGCCCGTGGACGTCTTTAGATGATGAAGTGGTGGAGCCGGGGGGATTTGAACCCCCGTCCGCCAGTACTCCGCTGTCGGTACTACATGCGTAGCCGTATCTATTAAGTTAACCCTCAGCGACCCGAAGGGCAGGGTGCTTTGGGCGAGTTGTGTAAGTTTTAGCCGCTTCGTCCACAACGTACTGCACGGCGATTCTGTTCTATATGACAATCACTTTGGGTTTACAGACATCCCCTGGTGATTGCTGGACCCGAAGGTACCAGAAGCTCAGGTCTAAGGCTGCTTACGCAGCGATAGCGAATTCCTGGCCGTAGTTTTCGTCATTGGCAACTATAAGAAGTTGCAACAGTGGATTTACGAGTTCTGTTACCAACTCGGCATGCACCTAAAGTTTCGCGACCGGCGTCGAATCCTAAACGGCCCCGTGCTTGTAACTCGTTGTTTCATAGTGAGTGACAAGCCTGTGCAGTGTACGCCAAACCGTCACAGAAGGCCAACCCGAAGGTTGACCTCTGCGGCTGGCGTGGTTACTGGTTGCCGCCTTTGTCGCTGTTCTGCAGGTCTTGCAGGGCTTTGGAGGTGATCTCGATGCACTTCTTGTCATCACCGGCCGCGTGCGCGGCTTTGGCTTGGGAGACAGCGGTATCGATTTCGCCTTTTTTGCCACTGGTATCGGTTGCGAGCAGGGCTTGGCCGTTATTGATTTTGTCCAGATTGATTTTGCACAGATCAGGCTCACCGGCAGCAAAAACAGGGGAGGCCATCATCGCAGCGGTAATGAACAAGCCAGCAAGAGCGGAACGCTTCATAGGGTATCTCCTTGCGAAAAAGGGCTCGACGCTGCTGGCGTTCAGAGGCGGCCAGCGACATCACTGTTAAGCCTCGTACGCCGAGGCCTATTCAAATGACTACGCAGACGCACAGGCGTTCGGTTTAGTGGCCATTTAATGCGCTCGAGCTTGCGTTACCCGGTCCACCAGGTACACCAACCCGTGATAATCAATGCCTCCATGCTGGCTCAGGCCGATCTCGCAGGTGCGGCTGGTGGAAATGCCTTCGCTGCAATGTTGCACGGCGTCCTTGAGCGACCGCAGTGAGTGGGCGTTGAGCTCGGGCGTGGTAAAGCCTTTGTCGCCGGCAAAACCGCAGCAATGGATGCCTTCCGGGATCACCACGTTTTTTGAGCAGCGTCGCGCGAGATCAATCAACGCCTGGCTCTCGCCCAGGTGCTGAGTGCTGCAGGTGACGTGCACGGCGATGGGCGCCTCCTGCGGCGTGAAGTCGAGGCGGTCCATCAGGTGGGTGCGGATAAAACGCACCGGGTCGTAGAGGTCCAGGCGTGTTTCGCCCAGGTCTTGTACCAGGCGCAGGGTGCAGGGGCTGGTGTCGCAATAGATCGGGTCGAGGCCGCCGCGGCTGGCGTGGAGCAGGGCGCCGATCAGCTCCTGGCGTTTGTGCTCGGCTTGTTCAGCATAACCTTTGGAGGCGAACGGCTGGCCACAGCACAGGCTGTCCTGATTGTCGGGAAAGACTACCTGGTAACCCGCTTTTTCCAGCAGCCCTCGGGTCTTTTCGTACAGCGACATCTGCTCTTTATCACCCGCCGCCGGGCCCATGGCGCGTGAGACGCAGGCTGCCAGGTAGACCACGCGCGGTCGCTCATCCGTCACGGCCGGGCTGAAGCGAATGGCTTTTTCCGGCTGAGGCATGGCGCTGCTCCACTGCGGGATTTGCCCCTTGGACAGCTTAGTCACCGTGGCGGACAGTTTGGCCAGGCGTGGCGCGCCCAAGAGCATGCGCGCGCCGTTGGCGACATGCAGGGTAAAGCGCGCACCTTGCAGTGCCGTGGCGAAATGGCTGGCAAGCCATTCGGCGGTTTTCTGACTGTCAGCGTCACGGGCGCGCAGCTTTTTCACCAGGTCGCCGGTATTGATGCCTACAGGGCAGCGTTGAGCGCATAACCCGGTGGCGGCGCAGGTGTCGATGCCTTGGTAGTGGTAAGCCGCTTCCAACTCGGTGGTGTCTGCACCCGCGCGTTTCTTCGCCTGGATATCGCGCCAGATCACAATGCGCTGGCGCGGGCTCAAGGTCAGGCCCTTGGAGGGGCATACCGGCTCGCAGAAACCGCACTCGATGCACTTATCCACAATCTCGTCGGCCGCAGGCAATGGCTTGAGGTGTTTGAGGTGAATGTGCGGGTCTTCGCTGAGCACCACGTCGGGGTTGAGAATGCCATTGGGGTCGAGCAGGCGTTTGAGCTGCCACATCAACTGATACGCATCGCTGCCCCATTCCAGTTCAACGAACGGCGCCATATTACGGCCAGTGCCATGTTCGGCTTTTAGCGAGCCACCAAACTCCACTGCCACCAGTTGCGCGACGTCGTCCATGAACGCTTGATAGCGTGCGATTTCTTCGGTGCTGTTGAAGCCTTGGGTGAACACAAAGTGCAAATTACCTTCCAGGGCATGTCCGAAAAGGATGGCTTCGTCGTAGCGATGTTTGTCGAACAACTCGATCAAGCGATTCACGCCGATGGCCAGTTGCTCGACCGGGAAGGTCACGTCTTCGATGATTACGGTGGTGCCGGTTTTACGTACAGCACCCACGGCGGGGAAGGTGTCTTTGCGGATGGCCCACAGCCTTGCGTTTTCGACCAGATCTTCGGTGAAGTCGACCTGTTTTTCCACAGGGAAAGGTGCCAGGGACGCCATGATCAGCGACAGCTGCTCGTGCAGCAACGACGGCGACGCGGCGCGGGATTCGATCAGTAGCGCGCAGGCATTTTCCGATAACTGCTGTACGAAAGCGGGCATGCCCGGTTTGTCCTGTACCGAACGCATGCTGCGCCGGTCCAGCAACTCGACGGCCGAGACCGGCTGGGTTTTCAGCACCGTCACCGCGTTGCAGCAGGTTTCGACATCCGGGAACACGATCAGCGCCGAAGCTTTGTGCGGGTGATCGATCACCGTGTCGTAAGTCACCGCGCTGATAAAACCCAGGGTGCCTTCGGAACCCACCAGCAAGTGGCTGAGGATATCCAGTGGCTCGTCGAAATCCACCAAGGCATTGAGTGACAGGCCGGTGGTATTTTTCAGACGGTATTTGTGGCGGATTTTGGCCGCCAATTCAGCGTTTGCCCGCGTCTCACGTCCCATCGTCGCCAGGCGTTCCAGCAGCGCGCCATGTTGGTTGCGAAAAGCCGCGACGCTCGCCGCATCTTCGGTATCCAGGCGGCTGCCGTCGGCCAGTACCAGCCGGATGCCAGCCAGGGTGTGATAGGTGTTCTGCGCGGTACCGCAGCACATGCCGCTGGCATTGTTGGCGACGATGCCGCCAATTTTGCAGGCATTGATCGACGCGGGGTCCGGGCCAATCTTGCGTCCGAACGGCGCAAGCCACGCATTGGCCTGCGCGCCAATCACGCCGGGTTGCAGGCGGATCTGTGTGCCTTGCCCACGAATCTCGCGACCGTTCCAGTTGTCACCCAGCACGATCAGCACCGAGTCGCTGATGGCTTGGCCTGACAAGCTGGTGCCCGCCGCGCGGAAGGTCACGGGCACGCGATCACGCTGAGCCAATTGCAGCAGTGCAACTACTTCGTCTTCCGACTCCACGCGAATCACCAGCTGTGGGATTAGTCGGTAAAAGCTGGCGTCGGTGCCGAAGGCCAGGGTGGAAAGTGGATCGTCGAAGCGACGATCTTTCGGGATCAGTTGTGCGGCGTCGCTCAGGAAAGCAGCAGGCAGGCTCATCGGTCCTCCAGAAATAGCTGACGCCGGCATGCGTGTCCGGCGTCGATTCTTACCCTATTACGTGCAGGTTTCAGTGCACCAGCATACCGGTGAACCAGTAGGCCTGCGCCAGCGTGATCAGCCCGACGATGGTGGCAAAAAACAGGCTGTGCTTGAGGGTAAAGCGGAACAGATCGGATTCCTTGCCCACCAGGCCGGTGGCGGCGCAGGCGACGGCGATCGACTGCGGCGAGATCATCTTGCCGGTCACACCGCCGCTGGTATTGGCGGCAACCAATAGCACGTCGTTGACGCCGATCTGGTGAGCAGTGGTGGCTTGCAGCGAGCTGAACAGGGCATTGGAGGATGTGTCAGAGCCTGTCAGAAAAACGCCCAGCCAGCCAAGGAATGGCGAGAAGAACGGGAATGCAGCACCGGTTCCGGCCAGCACCAGCGCCATGGTCGAGGACATGCCGGAGTAGTTGGTGACGAAGGCAAACGCCAGCACCATGCCAATCGAGAGGATCGGCCAGCGCAGCTCGTAGAAGGTCTCTTTTAAAGTGGTCAGACCAGTTTTTGCGTTGATCTTGAGCACCAGCATCGACACGAGTGCGGAGAAGAAAATCGCCGTGCCGGTGGCTGAAATGGGGTCCAGTTTGAACACGGCTGGAATCGCTGTTGGGGTGGTGACGATCGGGGCGACCTTGATCACCAACTGGTCCAGGTGCGGGATCGCGAAGTTGAAGACCCAGCTGTACATCGAACCGCCTGCCGCGAACATTGCCTTGAAAGGTTTGAGGGTCCAAAGGGTGACCAGGATGGTCAGGATCAGGAACGGCGACCAGGCTTTGAAAATCTGCCCCAGGCTGTAGGGCGAAGCGACCGTTTGGCGTGGTTGGCCGAAGCCGCCGGCACTGGCGGTAACTGCGGCGCTGGACGTCGCGCCGGCAATCTGCGCGCCCGCGGTGCGCGTGGGCTGCCAGACTTTCAGGAACAAGGTCAGGGCTATCAGGGCGGCCAGCGCGGAAGTGATGTCCGGCAGCTCCGGGCCGATGAAGTTGGAAGTGAAGTATTGGGTAACGGCAAAGCTCAGGCCTGCCACCAAGGCGGCCGGCCAGGTTTCACGAACACCACGCAGGCCGTCCATCATGAACACCAGCCAGAACGGCACGAACAGTGACAGCAGGGGCAGTTGGCGGCCGGTCATGGCGCCGATCTTGAATGCGTCAATGCCGGTGACCTGGCCTGCGACGATGATCGGAATACCTAGCGCGCCGAAGGCCACCGGCGCCGTGTTAGCGATCAGGCACAGACCGGCGGCGTACAACGGGTTGAAACCCAGGCCGACCAGCAGGGCGGCGGTGATCGCCACAGGTGCGCCGAAGCCGGCCGCGCCTTCGAGGAACGCGCCGAAGCAGAAACCGATCAGCAGCACTTGCAGGCGCTGGTCGTCGGTAATCGACAGCACTGAGCTGCGGATGATCTCGAACTGGCCGCTCTTGACCGTCAGTTTGTAGAGGAACACGGCCGCGACGATGATCCACGCGATAGGCCACAGGCCGTAGGCAAAGCCATAACCGGCGGCGGCCAGTGCCATGTCCACGGGCATCTGGAAGGCAAAGATAGCCACCAGGATCGACAGCCCCAAGGTGATGCTCCCGGCGATGTGGCCTTTGAGGCGAAACACGGCCAGGGCCAGGAAGAAAAATACGATTGGAATGACGGCGGCCAATGCGGACAGGCCGAGGCTGCCGAGCGGGCTGTAGAACTGTTGCCAGGTTTGCATATGGGGTGGCCCCTGATTGTTGTTGTTAGGTCAGCGTGGGTAATTGGTAATACCAATTTACAGTTGCTGTTGGCTAGAGTAAAAGCCTGGGATGGGGTGTGTCAATTTGCCGCTCGCGAAACTTTGGTCGTAGCTGGGCGGCGCAGAGGTTCTGCTCGGGTAAATCGAGGGCGTTCTGATAGGTGCCGCAAGCGCGGCGATAGGCCAGAATAGAGGGCCCGGCGAGTGGTCGGGATTGTGGAGAGTGAGTTATGGGGTTTGATCAGGTGCGTCAGCGCCGTCTGTCTGACGATATCGTCGAGCAGCTTGAGGGCATGATCCTCGAGGGCACGTTGAAGTCGGGCGAGCGCTTGCCGGCCGAGCGCGCGTTGGCTGAGCAATTTGGCGTGTCGCGCCCATCGTTGCGCGAGGCGATCCAGAAGCTGGCGGCCAAGGGGTTGCTGGTCAGTCGCCAGGGCGGCGGCAACTATGTGGCGGACTCCCTGGGGTCGACGTTCAGCGACCCGCTGCTGCACCTGCTGGAAAATAACCCCGAGGCCCAGCGGGATTTGCTGGAGTTTCGCCAGACGCTTGAAGCATCGTGTGCTTTTTACGCCGCACAGCGCGCCACCGAAGTTGATCGTGAGCGGCTGACTGCAGCGTTTGAGGCATTACAGGATTGCTACACGCGCGTTGATGAAGTGAGTCGGGTGGAGGAGGGTGCGGCGGATGCGAGGTTTCACTTGGCTATCGCCGAGGCCAGCCATAATGCGGTGTTGCTGCACACCATCCGCGGCTTGTTTGATCTGCTCAAGCGCAACGTGGTGACCAACATCGGTGGCATGTATCAACAGCGTACGGAAACCCGCGACATGCTGATCAGTCAGCACCGGGATTTGTACCTGGCGATTATCGAGGGGCGGGCCGAGCAGGCGCGTGAGGTTTCAACACGCCATCTGCTGTATGTGCAGGAGGTGTTGGAGGAGGTGCGTCAGGAGGTCCAGCGCGTGGCGCGGGCGGAGCGACGTAAAGGCCTGTAGCCCGGGTGAGTCACCCAGGGCTACATCGTCACAAGGATTATTCTTCCTTGCCCTTGTTGCGTACGGCGCGATGCAGCTCACGATTGGAATCGCGCTCGCGCTCGGTATCGCGCTTGTCGTATTCCTTTTTACCCTTGCCCAATGCGATCTCGCACTTGACCAGGTGCTTGCTCCAGTACCACGACAGGCAGATGCAGGCATAGCCTTTCTGCTGTACAGCGGCGGCGAGCTTTTCGAGTTCGCGGGCGTTGAGCAACAGCTTGCGCGTGCGCACCGGGTCAGCAATCACGTGGGTGCTCGCGGTGGTCAGCGGGGTGATATGACTGCCGAGCAGCCATGCCTCGCCATCCTTGAGCAATACGTAGCTGTCGACCAGTTGCAGCTTGCTGGCGCGCAGACTTTTTACTTCCCAGCCGGCCAGGACCAGACCAGCCTCGAACCGATGTTCGATGAAGTAATCGTGTCGCGCCTTTTTATTTTGCGCGATGGTCCCTGTGGGGTGTTTCTTTTGTTTAGCCATAGGGGCGGCATTATAGGGAGTTGCGAGCGTGTCGGCTACGGTCAACCTGCGTGCTTGAGCGTGTTGGACGAATCCCGGACAATACCGGCAGTTCTTTGGTTTTTTTCTCTCGCGGATCGGGCTGTTCTTTCGCGATGTTTGCCTCAGCAGTGGAAGTAACGCTCACATGACGACGCATATTCAACGTTCGGCTTTATTGCCTTATCCGGCGCAGGCGCTCTATGACCTGGTCAACGACGTGGCGCGTTACCCGGAATTCCTGCCATGGTGCAACACCGCCGAGGTGCTGGAGAGCAGTGATGAGCACATGGTTGCCAGTGTCGGTGTGGCGAAGGGCGGCCTCAGCCAGCATTTTGTTACGCGCAATGTGTTGGTCCCTGGGCAATCCATCGAAATGAATTTGCAAGAGGGGCCGTTCACCCAGCTTCATGGGGTATGGGTGTTCAAGGCGCTGACTGACAAGGCCTGCAAGATCAGCCTGGACCTGTCCTTTGATTATGCGGGGCCGATTGTGCGGGCAACGTTGGGGCCTTTGTTCAACCAGGCGGCCAATACGCTGGTGGACGCATTCTGCCAGCGGGCCAAGCAACTGCATGGTTGAGATTGAGGTGGTGTATGCCGCCGAAGACCGTCAGGTCTTGTTGGCGGTCACTGTGCCGGCGGGCACAAGCCTGAGGGCTGCGGTGCTGGCGTCGGGTATCGCAGTGCACTTTCCAACAGTAGTCTTGGCTGATTGCCCTTTGGGCATATTCGGCAAGGTAGTTACGGATGCGGATACGCGCGCTGTGCAGCCGGGTGACCGTATCGAGATTTACCGGCCCTTGCTGGCAGACCCCAAGGAAGTGCGCAGGCTGCGCGCGGCCAAGGCGGCGATAGCCCGGCAGAAAATTTCATGACTCCCTGCTAAAAGGCAGGCAACAAAAAGCCCGGCATGCCGGGCTTTTTATCGAGCGCCGCAAACTTACTGCGGGCCGGTGTCCAGAGGCTGAGGCGTCGGGACTGGAACGGTTTGCACGCCGTCCACGTCCTTCTGGATCTGATCCAGCAAGGAGCCTGGCTTGGCCGGCACTTCAGACTTAGGCTTTTCTGCTTCCTGCGCGGGCGCAGTCACATTGGTGCCGTTGTCCTTGCCCAGCAAGGCTTCATCACGGCTTACGCCAGGCATGAAGTCACCGGACAGGCTGACAAGCTGGTCATTGCCATTGAAGATGACACTGACGCGTTCCTGCTGGCGTTCACCGCCACCAGGCTGGATGCTGTAGAGATAATCCCAGCGATCGGCATGAAAAGTGTCGGTCAGCAGGGGGTTGCCCATAATAAACCGTACTTGCCGTCGGGTCATTCCCGGGCGTAACTGGTCTATCATGTCCTGCGTGACGACATTGCCCTGCTGGATGTCGATTTTGTAAACCCCGGGGAATGAACAACCGGCGAGTGCGAGCAGTCCCACAAGGGTGAAACTGGTTAGCAAGAGCTTGGTGTTTTGCATCGGTGGGCGACTTCCACTATCTTGGCTGGGACAACGTAAACGCCGATCATACCCGTATTAAGAGAAGCTGCGAAGCAGCATCCGCGAGAAAGCTAACCATGGTTGAAAATAGCGAACTACGCAAAGCCGGTCTTAAAGTGACTCTGCCACGAGTCAAGATTCTACAAATGCTCGATTCTGCTGAGCAGCGCCACATGAGTGCCGAGGATGTTTACAAGGCGCTGATGGAGTCTAACGAGGACGTTGGCCTGGCCACGGTTTACCGTGTGCTGACCCAGTTTGAAGCCGCAGGGCTGGTGGTTCGTCATAATTTCGACGGCGGTCATGCGGTGTTCGAATTGGCTGACGGTGGTCATCACGACCACATGGTTGACCTGGATACCAACGAGGTTATCGAGTTCACCAGTCCGGAAATCGAGAAGCTCCAGAAGGCTATCGCCGAAGAGCATGGTTTCGATTTGGTGGACCATAATCTGGTGCTGTACATCCGTAAGAAAAAGTAAAAATCGACGCAGATTTGCTCTGCAAAACGATTGAAGGCGACCCTAGGGTCGCCTTCGTGCTTTCTAAATAGAAGAAATAACCGGGTTTTAGGCCTTGGCTGCCACGACCATTTTCTTCGCGTGGGCCAAAGACTCTTTGGTCAGGTCGATCCCGCCCAGCATCCGCGCCACCTCTTCCACACGTTCCGGCTTGTTCAGTTTGGAGACGGCCGTGTGGGTTGCATCGCTGCCGCGTACTTTATGTACAAACAGGTGCTGATGCCCTTGAGCGGCCACTTGCGGCAAGTGGGTCACGGTCAAGACCTGACCACGTTCGCCCAGGCGGCGCAGCAATTGGCCAACAATTTCCGCAGTCGGCCCGCCGATACCCACGTCTACTTCATCGAATACCAGTGTGGGTACCCGCGAGGTTTGCGCGGTAATGACCTGGATCGCCAGGCTGATTCGCGACAGCTCGCCGCCAGACGCCACTTTCGCCAACGCCTTGAGCGGCTGACCGGGGTTGGCGCTCACCAGCAGCTCCACCTGTTCCAGGCCGTGGGGTTGCAGCTCATTGCTGGTGTTGGCATGCAGTTCGATGGTGAAGCGCCCGCCCGGCATGCCGAGGCGCTGAATTTCCTGCTCTACCGCTGCGGCCAGGCCTGTGGCCGCCTGCTGGCGCAGCTCGCTTAATTCGCGAGCTTTCTCCTGGTAGTGGCGAGCAAAGGAGGCGAGCTCGTCACCGAGGCGCTCAATGGATTCGTCATTCGCGTTCAAGGTTTCGATTTCATCCAGCAACTTCTGCTGCATCGTCGCTACTTCGGTTGGCTGAATTCGATGTTTGCGGGCCAGGGTGTAAATAGTGTCCAGACGTTCTTCGATTTCCTGCAGGCGCGCTGGGTCCGCGTCGAAGTGATCAAGGAAGCGATTCAGTTCGCCCACGGCCTCTTCGACCTGGATCTGTGCGCTGGTCAACAGTGTTGTGGCTTCACTCAGCGAACCGGACGCGTTGTTCACGCTGGACAGTCGATTGAGGCTGGCGGTCAATGCGTTCAGGACATTGCCCGAATCACTTTCGCTGCACTGCTCCACCACTTGGCGACAGATACCCAGCAGGGTTTCGGCATTGGTGAGGTTCTTGTGCTCCTGCTCGAGCTGCTCCAGCTCGGTTTCGCCAAGGCCCAGGCTTTCGAGCTCTTCAAGCTGATAGCTAAGCAGCTGATGGCGAGCGCGCTGCTCGTCGCCGGAGTTGGAAAGACGCTCCAGCTCCTGACGAGTCTGACGCCAGCGCTGGGCGGCAAGTTGTACCTGCCGGGCCAGGTCGGTGGCGCCGGCATATTCATCGAGCAGGCGGCGATGGGTATCGGTTTTCAGCAGGGATTGGTGTTCGTGCTGGCTGTGGATATCGATCAGCAGCTCGCCCAGGGCTTTCAAGTCGCCAAGAGGGCAGGGCGTGCCATTGATGTAGCCGCGCGAGCGGCCTTCCGCGGTGATGACCCGGCGCAGGATGCACGGGCCTTCATTATTAAGATCGCGCTCGGCCAGCCAGGTTTCGGCTTCTGGAATGTCTGCCAGGTCGAAGGTCGCCAGGATATCGGCCTTGTCCGCACCGGGTCGCACCACGCCGCTGTCGGCACGGTCGCCAAGCGTCAGGCCCAGGGCGTCGAGCATGATCGACTTGCCGGCACCGGTTTCGCCTGTGATTACGCTCATCCCGCGATCCAGTTCGAGGTCCAGATGTTCAACGATGGCGTAGTTATGTACAGACAGGTGCACGAGCATGGCGGCCGCTCCGAGGCGTTAGGTCTGGTTATTTATACAGTGTTTTGTTTGAGGCTGACAATCCTGATGCTTAGCTCGATTTGCTTGATTGCGGGAGTTTCTTAGCTCAATGAGGAATGAGTGCGCAGGAATTGATCCAGAGCAGGCGAAAGACTTTTGGTAACGCCTGCGCTCTTGAACCTGGAAATTGTGGCCCCATATACCGGAACAGAAGCGCGAGTTGAGTTCGCGCATGATTTTGAAAGGAGAAATCTATGGCTGACGAACAGACGCAGGATACGCAAACTCCAGACGCCAATTCGGCTGCCGGTGATGAGCTGGCGACTCGTGTGCAAGTGCTCGAAGAGCAATTGGCTGCTGCGCAGGACCAGTCTTTGCGTGTTGCCGCCGATCTGCAGAACGTCCGCCGCCGTGCCGAGCAGGATGTCGAGAAGGCTCACAAATTCGCGTTGGAAAAATTCGCCAATGACCTGCTGCCGATTATCGATAGCCTGGAGCGTGGCCTTGAGCTGTCCAACCCGGACGATGAAAACATCCGCCCGATGCGCGAAGGAATTGAGCTGACGCTGAAAATGTTCCAGGACACCCTCAAGCGTTATCAGCTGGAAGCTATCGATCCGCAAGGCGGCGAGCCGTTCAATGCAGAGCATCACCAAGCCATGGCCATGCAGGAAAGCCATGACCTGGAGCCCAACAGCGTATTGAAAGTGTTCCAGAAGGGTTATCAGCTCAACGGTCGCTTGTTGCGCCCGGCGATGGTGGTGGTGAGCAAGGCTCCTGCACCTGTTGCACCTTCTATTGATGAGCAGGCTTGAAATCAGTCGTAAAGGCCCCATCTATAAGTCAAGCGTTTAAGTGCTACCGCAGTTAGCCACCACTGCTGCGGCAACCAAATTAAAGTTTCGGGAGAGTAAATCATGGGCAAAATTATCGGTATCGACCTGGGGACTACCAACTCCTGCGTCTCCGTGCTGGAAAACGGCGTTGCTAAAGTTATCGAAAACGCCGAAGGCGCGCGTACGACGCCGTCGATCATTGCATACGCCAACGACGGTGAAATCCTCGTCGGTCAGTCGGCCAAGCGTCAGGCTGTGACCAATCCGCACAACACCCTGTACGCGGTGAAGCGTCTGATCGGTCGTAAGTTCGACGAAGAAGTCGTACAGAAAGACATCAAGATGGTCCCTTACAAAATCGCCAAGGCTGACAACGGTGACGCCTGGGTTGAAGTAAACGGCCAGAAAATGTCGCCGCCGCAAATCTCGGCTGAAATCTTGAAAAAGATGAAGAAGACCGCCGAAGACTACCTCGGTGAAGCAGTGACTGAAGCGGTGATCACCGTTCCGGCCTACTTCAACGACAGCCAGCGCCAGGCGACCAAAGACGCCGGCCGCATCGCGGGCCTGGACGTAAAACGTATCATCAACGAACCTACCGCAGCGGCTCTGGCTTACGGTATGGACAAGGCCAAGGGCGACCACACTGTGATCGTTTACGACCTGGGTGGCGGTACTTTCGACGTCTCCGTGATCGAGATCGCTGAAGTTGACGGCGAGCACCAGTTTGAAGTGTTGGCCACCAACGGCGACACCTTCCTGGGCGGCGAAGACTTTGACATTCGTCTGATCGACTACCTCGTTGACGAATTCAAGAAAGAAAGCGGCATGAACCTCAAGGGTGATCCGCTGGCCATGCAGCGCCTGAAAGAAGCCGCTGAGAAAGCCAAGATCGAGCTGTCTTCCGCTCAGTCGACCGACGTGAACCTGCCGTACATCACTGCAGACGCCACCGGTCCTAAGCACTTGAACGTGAAGATCTCGCGTTCCAAGCTGGAAGCACTGGTTGAAGACCTGGTTCAACGCACCATCGAGCCTTGCCGCATCGCGCTGAAAGACTCCGGTATCGACGTTGGCTCGATCAACGACGTGATCCTGGTTGGCGGTCAGACCCGTATGCCACTGGTTCAGAAGCTGGTCACCGAGTTCTTCGGCAAAGAAGCCCGTAAGGACGTGAACCCGGACGAAGCCGTTGCCATGGGTGCTGCTATCCAAGGTGCGGTACTGGCCGGTGACGTGAAAGACGTGCTGCTGCTGGACGTCAGCCCGCTGACTCTGGGCATCGAAACCATGGGCGGCGTGATGACCGCGTTGATCGAGAAAAACACCACGATTCCTACCAAGAAATCGCAAGTGTTCTCGACTGCCGACGACAACCAGGGCGCTGTGACCATTCACGTGCTGCAAGGTGAGCGTAAGCAAGCGGCGCAGAACAAGTCTCTGGGCAAGTTCGACCTGGCTGAGATTCCACCAGCACCACGTGGCGTGCCACAAATTGAAGTGACCTTCGACATCGACGCCAACGGCATTCTGCACGTAGGCGCCAAAGACAAGGCCACAGGCAAAGAGCAGAAGATCACCATCAAGGCCAACTCCGGTCTGTCTGATGAAGAAATTCAACAGATGATTCGTGATGCTGAAGCCAACGCTGATGCAGATGCCAAGTTTGCTGAGCTGGCCGGCGCCCGTAACCAAGGCGATGCCCTGGTTCACTCGACGCGCAAAATGATCTCCGAAGCAGGCGACAAAGTGACTGCTGAAGAGAAAACCGCAATCGAAGCAGCTGTGGTTGCTCTGGAAGCCGCCATCAAAGGCGACGACAAGGCTGCCATCGAAGCCAAGGTTGAGGAGCTGTCGAAAGTTTCCGCACCGGTTGCTCAGAAAATGTACGCCGAACAAGGCCAGCCGGCAGAAGGCGCTGCGCAGCACGCAGAGCCTGAAGCCAAGCACGACGATGTTGTCGATGCCGAGTTCGAAGAAGTTAAAGACCAGAAGTAAGTTGGTCGCCCGGTTGACCGCTATCAAGCGGTGACTGGTAGGATGTCGCCGCGCGGGAGCTTGCTCCCGCGTTGGCGTGTCTGGGGTATGCGAATTTTTACAACATGCGACAAGGTTCGGATGTTGGCGGTGTGACTGGGAATGCTCCTGCTTCCTGGCGACAGTCACCGCGTTTTTGGCCGGCTCCCTGGCTAAAAGCAGTTATGACCAGGATCGTTGAATTGACGTGAGTTGGGTCCGGGCCTGTATTGGGGCTCAACGAGTTTGGCAAGGCTCAGGAGGGTCTGGCCGAACGTCCTTAAGAGTGCAAAGACTTATGGCAAAGCGTGACTATTACGAAGTGTTGGGTGTGGAGCGTGGCTCCAGCGAGGCGGACCTGAAAAAGGCTTACCGTCGCCTGGCGATGAAGCACCACCCGGACCGTAATCCGGATAGCAAAGAATCCGAAGAGCTGTTCAAAGAAGCCAATGAGGCCTACGAGTGCCTGTCTGATCCCAACAAGCGTGCGGCCTACGACCAGTATGGTCATGCGGGTGTTGACCCAAGCATGGGCGGCGGCGGTGCTGGCTTTGGTGGTCAGAATTTCTCCGATATTTTCGGCGACGTATTCAGCGACTTCTTCGGCGGTGGCCGTGGCGGCCAGCGTGGCGGCGCTCAGCGTGGCAGCGATTTGCGCTACACCCTGGAGCTGAACCTGGAAGAAGCCGTGCGCGGCACCAGCGTCAATATCCGTGTGCCGACGCTGGTCAATTGCAAGCCGTGCGATGGCTCGGGCGCCAAGAAAGGCTCTTCGCCGATCACGTGCCCAACCTGTGGCGGTATCGGCCAGGTGCGTATGCAGCAGGGCTTCTTCTCGGTGCAGCAGACCTGCCCGCGTTGCCATGGTCAGGGTAAGATCATTTCTGATCCGTGCGACTCCTGCCACGGCGAAGGCCGCGTAGAAGAGTACAAGACCCTCTCGGTGAAGGTGCCGGCGGGTGTCGATACCGGTGATCGCATTCGTCTGTCGGGCGAAGGTGAGGCGGGGACTCAAGGTGGGCCTACGGGCGACCTGTATGTGGTGATCAATGTGCGCGAGCACTCGATCTTCCAGCGCGATGGCAAACACCTGTTCTGTGAAGTGCCGATCAGCTTTGTCGATGCGGCCCTGGGTGGCGAGTTGGAGATTCCGACGCTGGACGGTCGGGTCAAACTCAAGATTCCTGAAGGTACGCAGACCGGCAAACAGTTCCGTATTCGTGGCAAAGGCGTTGCGCCGGTACGCGGTGGCGGTGCTGGCGACCTGATGTGTCGCGTGGCGGTGGAAACACCGGTCAACCTCGGGCGTCGTCAGCGCGAACTGCTGGAAGAGTTCCGCAGTTCGTTGGAAGGTGATGACTCCCATTCGCCGAAAACCACCGGCTTTTTCGATGGCGTGAAGCGCTTCTTCGGCGACCTGTAAGGAAGTGAGTATGCGACGTATAGCCGTAATGGGCGCTGCCGGGCGCATGGGCAAGACGCTGGTTGAAGCGGTGCAGCAGCGTTCGCCGGCCTCGGGGCTGACGGCGGCGATTGTCCGCCCGGGCAGCACATTGATCGGTGCGGATGCAGGTGAGCTGGCCTCGCTGGGGCGCATCGGCGTTTCGTTGTCGGGCAACCTGGAGCAGGTGGCCGACGAGTTCGACGTGCTGATCGATTTCACCCTGCCGGAGGTGATGCTGAAAAACCTGGCGTTCTGCCGCAAGGCGGGCAAAGCCATGGTGATCGGTACCACGGGCTTGAGTGCTGAGCAGAAGCAGTTGCTGGTGGAGGCGGGCAAGGATATTCCAATCGTCTTCGCTGCCAATTTCAGCGTGGGCGTGAACCTGTCGCTCAAGTTGCTGGACCTGGCCGCTCGCGTGCTGGGTGATGAGGCGGATATCGAGATCATTGAAACCCATCATCGCCACAAGATCGACGCGCCGTCGGGTACCGCATTGCGCATGGGTGAAGCCATAGCCGATGCGCTGGGGCGTGATCTGTCGAAAGTCGCGGTGTATGGCCGTGAAGGTCATACCGGGGCGCGTGCACGTGACACCATCGGTTTTGCCACTGTGCGCGGTGGCGATGTGGTGGGTGATCACACTGTGTTGTTCGCCTCCGAAGGCGAGCGCCTTGAGATCACGCACAAAGCCTCAAGCCGCATGACATTCGCCAAGGGTGCGGTACGTGCCGCCCTCTGGTTGGAAGGTCGTGAAGCGGGGCTGTACGACATGCGTGATGTGCTGGATCTGCACTAATCAGTAGCTAAAACGGGGCCTCAGGATTATCCTTAGGCCCCGTTTTTACCCGCTAAGCGACTTCCTGTCGCATTCCCCTGCCTTTAAGGCTCATTAGCGGTGGACCAAAAAAGCCTTTTTCTGTAAGCTACAGCTTTAGTGTGTCCACTAAAAGCGCGCAGAATAATTCAGTGAAGAAGCGGGGTGACGTGTCCATACGTCACTCCGCTTTTTTACAACCTGCGATCGCCCTTTCAGGCTTTATTTACGGGAGGTCTTCTTGACTAAGCCAGCCATACTCGCCCTTGCTGATGGCAGCATTTTTCGCGGCGAAGCCATTGGAGCCGACGGTCAAACCGTTGGAGAGGTAGTGTTTAACACTGCCATGACCGGCTATCAGGAAATCCTTACCGATCCTTCCTACGCCCAACAGATCGTTACCCTGACCTATCCGCACATCGGCAACACCGGTACTACACCGGAAGACGTCGAGTCTGATCGTGTCTGGTCGGCTGGTCTGGTCATTCGTGACCTGCCGCTGGTTGCGAGCAACTGGCGTAACACGATGTCGCTGTCCGATTACCTGAAAGCCAACAATGTTGTGGCAATCGCCGGTATCGACACGCGCCGCCTGACACGCATCCTGCGTGAAAAAGGCTCGCAGAACGGCTGCATCATGGCGGGTGACAATATTTCCGAAGAAGCGGCGATTGCCGCAGCGCAAGGCTTCCCTGGCCTGAAAGGCATGGACCTGGCGAAAGTTGTCAGCACCAAAGAGCAGTACGAGTGGCGCTCCACTGTCTGGGACTTGAAGACCGACAGCCACGAGACCATCGCCGCTGCCGACCTGCAATACCACGTGGTCGCCTACGACTACGGGATCAAGTACAACATCCTGCGCATGCTGGTTGAGCGCGGTTGCCGCGTGACCGTGGTGCCGGCGCAAACCCCGGCCAGCGACGTGCTGGCCCTGCAGCCGGACGGTGTGTTCCTGTCCAACGGCCCAGGTGACCCCGAGCCTTGCGACTACGCCATCAAGGCGATCAAGGAAGTGCTGGAAACCGAGATTCCGGTATTCGGTATCTGCCTCGGTCACCAACTGCTGGCCCTGGCCTCCGGCGCCAAGACCCTGAAAATGGGTCACGGCCACCACGGCGCCAACCACCCTGTGCAAGACCTGGACACTGGCGTTGTGATGATCACCAGCCAGAACCATGGTTTTGCGGTGGATGAAGCGACTTTGCCGGCTAATGTTCGCGCTATTCACAAGTCGCTGTTCGACGGTTCCCTGCAAGGCATCGAGCGCACCGACAAGAGCGCGTTCAGCTTCCAGGGCCACCCTGAAGCCAGCCCGGGCCCGAACGACGTAGCGCCGCTGTTCGACCGTTTCATCAATGAGATGGCCAAGCGACGCTGACTGAGCGGCCTGCGGGCGGCCCCGAATGTCGGTGGCCCCCGCAGGCTCTTCAAAGAGTGTTCAAGACGGCTTGCCGACTGACCTGCGGATTTGAGTGACAAACCCATGCCAAAACGTACAGACATAAAAAGCATCCTGATTCTCGGCGCTGGCCCGATCGTGATCGGCCAGGCCTGCGAATTCGACTACTCCGGCGCCCAGGCCTGTAAAGCCCTGCGCGAAGAGGGTTACCGCGTCATCCTGGTGAACTCGAACCCGGCCACCATCATGACCGACCCGGACATGGCCGACGCCACCTACATCGAGCCGATCAAGTGGCAGACCGTTGCCAAGATCATCGAGAAAGAGCGTCCGGACGCGCTGCTGCCAACCATGGGCGGCCAGACCGCACTGAACTGCGCCCTGGATCTGGAGCGCGAAGGCGTCCTGGAAAAATTCGGCGTAGAGATGATCGGCGCCAACGCCGACACCATCGACAAGGCTGAAGACCGCTCGCGTTTCGACAAGGCCATGAAGTCCATCGGCCTGGATTGCCCGCGTTCCGGTATCGCCCACAGCATGGAAGAGGCCAATGCGGTCCTCGAGAAGCTGGGCTTCCCGTGCATCATCCGTCCGTCTTTCACCATGGGCGGCACCGGTGGCGGTATCGCCTACAACCGTGAAGAGTTCGAAGAAATCTGCGCCCGTGGTCTGGACCTGTCGCCGACCAAAGAGCTGCTGATCGATGAATCCCTGATCGGCTGGAAAGAGTACGAGATGGAGGTTGTCCGCGACAAAAAGGACAACTGCATCATCGTCTGCTCGATCGAAAACTTCGACCCAATGGGCGTGCACACCGGTGACTCGATCACCGTTGCTCCGGCACAGACCCTGACGGACAAGGAATACCAGATCATGCGTAACGCCTCGTTGGCGGTACTGCGTGAGATCGGCGTTGAAACCGGCGGTTCCAACGTTCAGTTCGGTATCTGCCCGGACACCGGCCGCATGGTCGTGATCGAGATGAACCCGCGTGTATCGCGTTCTTCGGCGCTGGCATCGAAAGCCACCGGCTTCCCGATTGCGCGTATCGCTGCCAAGCTGGCGATCGGTTACACCCTGGACGAGTTGCAAAACGAAATCACTGGCGGCGCTACGCCGGCATCCTTCGAGCCGTCCATCGACTACGTCGTGACCAAGCTGCCACGTTTTGCCTTCGAGAAGTTCGCCAAGGCTGACGCTCGCCTGACCACCCAGATGAAATCCGTCGGTGAAGTCATGGCCATCGGCCGGACTTTCCAGGAGTCCCTGCAGAAAGCCCTGCGTGGCCTGGAAGTGGGTGTTTGCGGTCTGGACGAGAAGCTCGACCTGAGCAACCCGGAAAGCATGAGCGTGCTCAAGCGCGAGCTGACCGTGCCGGGCGCCGAGCGTATCTGGTACGTGGCCGATGCTTTCCGCGCTGGCATGACTGTCGAACAAATCTTCGGCATGAACATGATCGACCCGTGGTTCCTGGTGCAGATCGAAGATCTGATCAAGGAAGAAGAGAAGGTCAAGACCCTTGGTCTGTCCTCCATCGACCGCGACCTGATGTTCCGCCTCAAGCGCAAAGGTTTCTCCGACCAGCGTCTGGCCAAGCTGCTGGGTGTGACCGAGAAGAACCTGCGCACGCATCGCCACAAGTTGGATATCTTCCCGGTCTACAAGCGCGTTGACACCTGCGCGGCCGAGTTCGCCACCGACACTGCGTACCTGTACTCCACCTATGAGGAGGAGTGCGAAGCCGCACCGTCGGGCCGCGACAAGATCATTATCCTGGGCGGCGGTCCAAACCGTATCGGCCAGGGCATCGAGTTCGACTACTGCTGCGTACACGCCGCTCTCGCCCTGCGCGAAGACGGGTACGAGACCATCATGGTCAACTGCAACCCGGAAACCGTTTCCACTGACTACGACACTTCCGACCGTCTGTACTTCGAGCCGGTCACCCTGGAAGACGTGCTGGAAATCTGCCGCGTCGAGAAGCCAAAAGGCGTGATCGTCCAGTACGGTGGCCAAACTCCGCTGAAACTGGCTCGCGCCCTGGAAGCAGCCGGCGTGCCTATTATCGGCACCAGCCCTGACGCCATCGACCGTGCCGAAGACCGTGAGCGCTTCCAGCAGATGGTTGAGCGCTTGAGTCTGCGTCAGCCGCCTAACGCCACCGTGCGCAGCGAAGACGAAGCCATCCGCGCAGCCAGCAAGATCGGTTACCCGCTGGTGGTGCGTCCGTCCTACGTGTTGGGCGGCCGTGCGATGGAAATCGTCTACGAAGAAGAAGAACTCAAGCGTTACCTGCGTGATGCGGTGAAAGTGTCCAACGACAGCCCGGTGCTGCTGGACCACTTCCTCAACTGCGCCATCGAGATGGATGTGGATGCTGTCTGCGACGGCACCGACGTAGTGATCGGCGCGATCATGCAGCACATCGAGCAGGCGGGCGTTCACTCCGGTGACTCCGCATGCTCGCTGCCGCCATACTCGCTGCCGGCGCACATCCAGGACGAGATGCGCGAGCAGGTCAAGAAAATGGCCCTGGAGCTGGGCGTTGTCGGCCTGATGAACGTTCAGTTGGCGCTGCAAGGCGAAGACATCTACGTCATCGAAGTCAACCCGCGTGCGTCGCGTACCGTGCCATTTGTTTCCAAGTGCATCGGCGTTTCTCTGGCGATGATTGCTGCCCGTGTGATGGCCGGTAAGACCTTGAAGGAAATCGGCTTCACCAAGGAAATCATTCCTAACTTCTACAGCGTGAAAGAGGCGGTGTTCCCCTTCGCCAAATTCCCTGGTGTGGACCCGATCCTGGGCCCAGAGATGAAGTCCACCGGTGAGGTGATGGGCGTGGGCGACACCTTCGGTGAAGCGTTCGCCAAAGCCCAGATGGGTGCAAGCGAAGTGCTGCCGACCGGCGGTACCGCGTTCATCAGTGTGCGTGATGATGACAAGCCGCTGGTTGCAGGCGTGGCCCGTGATCTGATCAACTTGGGCTTTGAAGTCGTGGCCACCGCCGGGACCGCCAAGCTGATCGAAGCTGCCGGCCTGAAAGTGCGTCGCGTGAACAAGGTGACGGAAGGCCGTCCGCACGTGGTCGACATGATCAAGAATGACGAAGTCACTCTGATCATCAACACCACTGAAGGTCGCCAGTCGATCGCGGACTCCTACTCCATCCGTCGTAATGCCTTGCAGCACAAGATCTACTGCACCACCACCATTGCTGCTGGCGAAGCCATCTGCGAAGCGCTCAAGTTCGGTCCGGAAAAGACCGTGCGTCGCTTGCAGGATCTACACGCAGGATTGAAGGCATGACCAAATACCCAATGACCGTCCAGGGCGCCAAGGCCCTGGAAGAGGAACACGCCCATCTGACCAAGGTCGTCCGTCCGAAGCTGAGCCAGGACATCGGTACGGCCCGCGAGCTGGGTGACTTGAAGGAAAACGCTGAATACCATGCTGCTCGCGAGCAGCAGGGTATGGTCGAAGCGCGGATCCGTGACATTGAAGGCCGTATGCAGAACGCGGTGATCATCGACGTCACGACCATCCCGCATACCGGCAAAGTGATTTTCGGTACCACCGTGGAAATCGCCAACGTCGAGACGGATGAGCGCGTTGTTTACCACATCGTCGGCGAGGACGAAGCTGACTTCAAACTCGGCAAGATCTCGGTTGGTTCGCCTCTTGCTCGCGCCTTGATTGCCAAGGAAGAGGGTGATGTGGTGGCGGTGAAAACGCCCGGTGGCGTGATCGAGTACGAGATTGTTGAAGTTCGTCACATCTGAAAGACGGCGCCCGCTTCGTGCGGGCGCCATGCTTTGGCAGCTTGCCCAGATGCTTTGGGTGGGCGGCGTGTGGTTGTTACACATTGGTTTACTGCCGACGCTGGGCCTGATTGGCCTGGCGCCGTTGCTGATCGATGAAATCGACGGATTGCTCAGCGCGCTGCTGGTAGGTTTTGCGGCGGCGTGCGTGACGCTCCAGGTGCTGGTGCTGATCAAGGCCGAGGGCTTGGGGAGTTTGTGGCGGGATATTCGCGGCCAACTGCTGTTGATGGCGCTGTACGCATGCGCAATGTTTTGCGTGGTGCATACGTGGCTGCCGGAAGCGTTGCGCTGGCAGCTGTTCAGCTATCTTGTGCTAGGGTTCTCCGGCTTGGTGCTGGTTTTACAACCGGCGCCAGGATGGAGTGGCGGGGCGCGCGAAGCACGCCCGTGACCCTTTTGTTACTTGAAGCGGTGTACGTTCGACAGTTGCTTGTTGACGCTGAAGTTCTTGCGATACAGCAGCGCCATCTTGCCGATGACCTGAACCAGATCCGCTTTGCCGACCTTGCACAGTTCTGCAACGGCGGCCAAACGCGCTTCGCGGTCAAGGATGTTGACCTTGATCTTGATCAGTTCGTGATCGCCCAATGCGCGTTCAAGTTCGGCTAACACACCTTCAGTCAAACCGTTGTCTGCCACAATCAGAACTGGTTTCAGATGGTGGCCAATGGATTTGTACTGTTTCTTCTGCTCTTGAGTGAGCGGCATAATCTGACCCCTGCGTCTGATCTTGTAAAAAGCGGCGGCCAGTTTACCCGAGCGAGTCCGGGACCGCCCAGTTAATCACGACCCGTTTTATTTTTCGAGGTGGCCCGTGGCCCGTTCCAAAACTAGCCTTAAGTGGCTGCAAGAGCATTTCAACGATCCTTACGTCAAAAAGGCGCAAAAGGACGGGTACCGTTCGCGGGCCAGCTACAAGCTCCTTGAGATCCAGGACAAGGACAAATTGATTCGCCCCGGCATGAGCGTTATTGATCTTGGCGCGGCCCCTGGTGGTTGGTCCCAGGTGACGAGTCGTCTGATTGGTGGGCAGGGCCGCTTGATCGCTTCCGACATCCTGGAAATGGACAGCATCCCGGATGTGACCTTTGTTCACGGTGACTTCACCCAGGACGCCGTGCTCGCAGAGATCCTCGAGGCAGTGGGAAATTCGCAGGTAGACCTTGTGATTTCCGACATGGCCCCCAATATGAGTGGATTACCGGCCGTCGATATGCCGCGCGCAATGTTCCTGTGTGAACTGGCGCTGGATTTGGCGGGTCGGGTGTTGCGTCCGGGTGGTGATTTTTTGGTGAAAGTCTTCCAAGGTGAAGGTTTTGACGAGTACCACAAGAACATCCGCAAGTTGTTCGACAAGGTGCAAACGCGCAAGCCAGACTCTTCTCGGGACAGGTCTCGAGAGCAATACCTGCTGTGCCGCGGCTTCCGCGGTGTTGAAGGTGCGGCGAGTGAAGAGCGTTTTTGAGGAATTCGAGGAAGGCGATAGGTTTTTTTATATCGCTTTCGTCACGAAGCTTTACGAATATTGTGTAGTCAAAGTTTCACAAAGGGTTACAGACGGCGCCTGCCAGAGTTGTAGGTAATGTAGTAAGTTAGGCCGGTGAATATCATGCGAAGCGCGCGCCAGTAGCGGAGCTTGCTTCAGAGGGTAGTTAATTGAACGATATGGCAAAGAATCTGATCCTGTGGTTGATCATCGCGGCAGTCCTGGTGACGGTGATGAACAACTTCTCCAGCCCTAACGAGCCGCAGACCCTCAACTATTCCGACTTCATCCAGCAAGTTAAGGATGGCAAGGTCGAGCGCGTAGCGGTTGATGGCTACGTGATCACCGGCAAACGCAACGATGGCGACAGCTTCAAGACCATTCGTCCGGCTATCCAGGACAACGGTCTGATCGGCGATCTGGTGGATAACCACGTAGTCGTTGAAGGCAAGCAGCCTGAGCAGCAGAGCATCTGGACTCAACTCCTGGTCGCCAGCTTCCCGATCCTGGTGATTATCGCCGTGTTCATGTTCTTCATGCGCCAGATGCAAGGCGGTGCGGGAGGCAAGGGCGGGCCGATGAGCTTCGGCAAGAGCAAGGCGCGCCTGCTCTCCGAGGATCAGGTCAAGACCACCCTGGCTGACGTTGCAGGTTGCGACGAAGCCAAGGAAGAGGTCGGTGAGCTGGTCGAGTTTCTGCGCGATCCGGGCAAGTTCCAACGCCTGGGCGGCCGTATTCCACGCGGCGTACTGATGGTTGGTCCTCCGGGTACCGGTAAAACCTTGCTGGCCAAGGCGATTGCCGGCGAAGCCAAAGTGCCGTTCTTCACCATTTCCGGTTCTGACTTCGTCGAAATGTTTGTTGGTGTGGGTGCCAGCCGTGTTCGCGATATGTTCGAACAGGCCAAGAAGCACGCACCGTGCATCATCTTCATCGATGAAATCGACGCTGTTGGTCGCCATCGTGGTGCTGGCATGGGTGGCGGTCACGATGAGCGTGAGCAGACCCTCAACCAGTTGCTGGTGGAGATGGACGGCTTCGAAATGAATGACGGCATCATCGTCATTGCCGCGACTAACCGTCCTGACGTACTGGACCCTGCGCTGCTGCGTCCAGGTCGTTTTGACCGTCAGGTCGTGGTTGGCCTGCCGGATATCCGCGGTCGCGAACAGATTCTGAAAGTGCACATGCGCAAAGTACCGATGGGCGACGATGTGGCGCCTGCCGTGATTGCTCGTGGTACGCCAGGTTTCTCGGGTGCAGACCTTGCCAACCTGGTGAACGAGGCTTCGTTGTTCGCGGCCCGTACCGGTAAACGCATCGTTGAAATGAAAGAGTTCGAGCTGGCAAAAGACAAGATCATGATGGGCGCCGAGCGCAAATCCATGGTCATGTCCGAAAAAGAGAAGCAGAACACCGCTTATCACGAAGCCGGTCACGCCATTGTGGGTCGTGTTGTGCCTGAGCATGACCCGGTCTATAAAGTGTCGATCATCCCTCGTGGTCGCGCGCTGGGTGTCACCATGTTCCTGCCGGAAGAGGATCGTTACAGCCTTTCCAAGCGAGCGCTGATCAGCCAGATCTGCTCGCTTTACGGTGGCCGAATTGCTGAAGAAATGACCTTGGGCTTTGACGGTGTGACCACCGGTGCCTCCAACGACATCATGCGTGCCAGCCAGATTGCACGAAACATGGTGACCAAGTGGGGCTTGTCGGAAAAACTCGGTCCATTGATGTATGCCGAGGAAGATGGCGAAGTGTTCCTGGGGCGTGGCGGCGGCGGTCAAAGCGCCAGCTTCTCCGGTGAGACGGCCAAGCTGATCGACTCCGAGGTGCGCAGCATCATTGATCAGTGCTACGGCACTGCCAAGCAGATCCTGACTGACAACCGCGACAAGCTGGATGCCATGGCTGATGCGCTGATGAAGTACGAGACCATTGACGCCGACCAGATCGACGACATCATGGCCGGTCGTACGCCTCGTGAGCCTCGCGACTGGGAAGGCGGTTCAGGCACCTCTGGCACCCCGCCAGTGGTTCAGAACGAACGCCCTGAAACCCCGATCGGTGGCCCTGCGGCTGACCACTAAGGTTTGAAATGACTTCTGCGTCGTCCTCCACCCGGTTGCCTTGCGGTAACCGGGTTCTTGATTTGGCCCATACACACGTCATGGGCATTCTTAATGTAACCCCTGATTCCTTTTCCGACGGCGGCCGTTTCAGTCAGCAGGACGCCGCGTTGCGTCACGCCGAGGCTATGGTGCTGGCGGGGGCAACGTTGATTGATGTTGGTGGCGAATCGACTCGTCCGGGAGCACGTGTTGTTTCTCCCTTGGAGGAGCTGGAGCGCGTCGCGCCGATAGTTGAGCGTATCGCCCGCGAGCTTGATGTGATCATCTCGGTTGATACATCTACGCCGGCGGTAATGCGTGAAACGGCGCGCCTGGGTGCGGGCCTGATCAACGATGTGCGCTCCCTGCAGCGAGACGGTGCCCTGGATGCAGCGGCGGCAACCGGTCTGCCGGTGTGCCTGATGCATATGCTGGGGGAGCCCGGCAACATGCAAGACAGCCCGCACTACGACGACCTGGTAGGTGAAGTGAGTGGGTTTCTCGCCGAACGAATCGCTCAGTGCGCCACAGCGGGAATCGCTGCCGAAAAGATCATCCTTGATCCCGGTTTTGGGTTTGCCAAGACGCTCCAGCACAATTTGAGTCTCTTTAAGCATATGGAAGCCCTGCATGCCCTTGGTCGGCCCTTGTTGGTCGGTGTTTCGCGCAAGAGCATGATAGGGATGGCCTTGAATCGCCCGGTGGGCGAGCGGCTGTACGGCGGACTGGCGCTTGCTGCGCTTGCCATGACCAAAGGTGCGCGAATTTTGCGCGTGCATGATGTCGCCGAGACAGTCGATGTGGTGCGTATGATTGCCGCTGTAGAATCAGCCGAATAAGAATGACGGAGCACTTATGACTAAAAAATATTTTGGCACCGACGGTATTCGCGGTCGGGTCGGCGAATTTCCGATTACTCCTGATTTCATGCTCAAGTTGGGCTGGGCGGCAGGCATGGCGTTCCGCAGCATGGGCGCTTGCCGCATTCTGGTGGGCAAGGACACCCGTATTTCGGGTTATATGTTCGAATCGGCGCTGGAGGCAGGTTTGTCCGCCGCCGGTGCTGATGTGATGCTGTTGGGGCCAATGCCTACGCCTGCAATCGCTTACCTGACGCGTACCTTTCACGCTGAAGCCGGGATCGTGATCAGTGCGTCGCACAATCCCCACGATGACAACGGCATCAAGTTCTTCTCGGGCCAGGGCACCAAGTTGCCGGACGAGATCGAGTTGATGATTGAAGAGCTGCTGGATGCACCGATGACGGTGGTTGAGTCCAGCAAGCTGGGCAAGGTGTCGCGTATCAACGACGCATCAGGCCGTTATATCGAATTTTGCAAAAGCAGCGTTCCGAGCAGTACCAATTTTGCCGGGCTGAAGATCGTTGTCGACTGCGCCCATGGTGCAACCTATAAGGTGGCTCCGAGTGTATTCAAAGAGCTGGGTGCGGACGTGACGGTGCTTTCGGCGCAACCGAACGGCTTGAACATCAATGAAAATTGCGGTTCCACCCACATGGGGCAGTTGCAGGCGGCCGTTCTGGCTGAGCATGCCGACCTGGGCATCGCCTTTGATGGCGATGGCGACCGTGTGTTGATGGTGGATCACACCGGTACCGTGGTTGATGGCGATGACCTGCTGTTTATCATTGCTCGCGACCTGCATGAGCGTAACAAGCTGCAAGGTGGTGTCGTCGGCACATTGATGAGCAATCTTGGGCTTGAGCTCGCTCTGGCTGAACTGGGTATTCCGTTTGTACGCGCCAACGTCGGTGACCGGTATGTGATCGCCGAGCTGCTGGAGCGTAACTGGCAGGTGGGGGGTGAAAACTCCGGGCATGTTGTCTGCTTCCAGCACACCACCACGGGCGATGCCATTATTGCTGCTCTGCAAGTGTTGTTGTCGTTGCGTCGCCGTGAAGAGAGCTTGGCTCAGGCGCGACAGGCGCTGCGTAAGTGCCCGCAAGTTCTGCTCAATGTGCGTTTTGCCGGTGGCGAAAACCCGATCGAGCACCCTGCTGTCAAAGACGCGTGCGAGCGCGTAACCCTGGCAATGGCGGGGCGTGGACGGGTGCTGTTGCGCAAGTCCGGCACAGAGCCTCTGGTGCGCGTCATGGTCGAAGGCGAAGACGAAACACAGGTTCGCGGCCATGCCGAAGACCTGGCAAAACTGGTAACTGAAATTTGCGCCTGAATTCGGCTTGCCAGTGATGATGTGGTTGGGTAACATCTGCGCCCACTTTGACCGACGAGGTACAGCATGCGTCGCACTATGGTAGCTGGTAACTGGAAGATGCACGGTACCCGCGCTAGTGTCGCTGAGCTGATCAATGGCCTTCGTCACTTGGCCTTGCCTAGCGGTGTTGATGTTGCGGTTTTCCCGCCTTGCTTGCATATCAACCAGGTTGTTGATGGCTTGAAAGGTAAGTCGATTCAGGTCGGCGCGCAGAATTCTGCGGTGGAGCCCATGCAAGGTGCGTTGACCGGCGAGATTTCGCCGAGTCAGCTGGTAGATGCGGGTTGTTCCTATGTGCTTGTCGGGCACTCCGAGCGCCGTCAGATGATGGGCGAGCGTGATGGGACACTCAACCGCAAGTTCGCAGCGGCACAGGCTTGTGGCTTGATTCCAGTGTTGTGCATAGGGGAGACCCTGGAGCAACGTGAATCGGGCAAGACTCTTGAAGTTGTCTCGCGTCAGCTGGGCAGCATCATCGAGGAGCTGGGTGTTGGTGCATTTGCAAAGGCAGTCATTGCTTACGAGCCGGTCTGGGCCATTGGCACCGGACTGACTGCTACGCCGCAACAGGCGCAGGATGTGCACGCAGCCATCCGCGCTCAGTTGGCGGCAGAGAATTCTGAAGTCGCGCAAGGTGTGCGGCTTCTATACGGCGGCAGCGTGAAGGCGGCCAATGCGGTCGAACTGTTCGGCATGCCGGATATCGATGGGGGGCTCATTGGTGGAGCTTCCCTGAATGCAGATGAGTTCGGTGCGATCTGTCGCGCCGCGGGAAACTGAAAAAATGCTGGAAACAGTCGTAGTCGTTTTTCATCTGTTGGCTGCCCTGGGCGTAGTTGCCCTGGTTTTGTTGCAACAGGGTAAAGGTGCGGATGCTGGTGCGTCTTTCGGTGCAGGTGCTTCAAATACTGTGTTCGGAAGCCAAGGTTCCTCTACCTTTCTTAGTAAGTTTACTGCTATACTTGCCGCCGGTTTCTTCATAACCAGCTTGGGGTTAGGTTACTTTGCTAAAGAGAAAGCTCATGTGCTGACTCAAGTAGGTCTCCCAAACCCAGCAGTGTTGGAAGTACCAAAAGCAAAACCGGCTTCTGATGATGTCCCGGTGCTTCAAGAGCAAAAGTCGGCTACTCCAGCGACTGACGTACCTCCAGCTCAAGAGCAGAAGTAAGAAGGGTTGTAAACGCTGTATTGCCGAGGTGGTGGAATTGGTAGACACGCAACCTTGAGGTGGTTGTGCCCATAGGGTGTAGGGGTTCGAGTCCCCTTCTCGGTACCAATTATCAGGAGAGCCCGCTGTTGCGGGCTTTCTTGTAGGTGGAAGGTTACATTGACCCTGTAAGGGATCGGTCGTATACTTCCGCCCCAGCTTTGTCGCGGGGTGGAGCAGTCTGGTAGCTCGTCGGGCTCATAACCCGAAGGTCGTCGGTTCAAATCCGGCCCCCGCAACCAGTTTTAGCGGAGCCCCTTTTAAGGGGCTTTTTGTTAGCTGGACACTTTCAACGCCGCTGTTCGACGGCGTTTCAAGGATGGGCGTTTCGCCCATTTTTTTATTTTGCACAGCATGCACATACATGCACGAGGGGGTTCAGGTGTCGAGCAAGCTAGAAGAGTTGCAGGCCTTGTTGGCCCCGGTGGTCGTGGCCCTAGGCTATGAATGCTGGGGTATTGAGTTTTCGGCTCAAGGTCGCCACTCAATGTTGCGCGTTTATATCGATAAAGAGGGCGGCGTGCTGGTGGACGATTGTGCCATTGTCAGCCGTCAGATCAGCGGTGTCCTGGATGTTGAAGATCCGATTTCCGTTGAATACACCCTCGAAGTTTCCTCGCCAGGCATGGAACGCCCACTGTTCACTATTGATCAGTTTGCAAAATTTGCCGGTGAACAAGTGAAGATCAAGCTGCGCTCTCCCTTTGAAGGGCGACGCAACTTTCAGGGCCTTCTGCGCGGTGTAGAAGAACAGGATGTCGTGGTGCAGGTAGAAGACCATGAATTCCTGTTGCCGATCGATATGATCGACAAGGCCAACATTATTCCCAGTTTTGACTGAGACGCGGATCCCGCGGATCCAATGGCTTGCGAAAGGCGAGGCGTACGATGAGCAAAGAAGTACTGCTGGTTGTTGAGTCGGTATCCAATGAAAAGGGCGTACCGGCAAACGTGATTTTTGAAGCGCTGGAGTTGGCCCTGGCCACTGCTACCAAAAAGCGTTTTGAAGACGAAGTTGATCTGCGTGTGGAAATCAACCGCCACACCGGTGCCTATGAGACTTTCCGTCGCTGGACGGTCGTCGAAGAAGCCGATCTTGATGATCCGGCCATCGAAACCTGGCCAAGCAAGGTTGCCGAAACGCACCCTGGCGCCAAGGTCGGTGATGTCGTCGAAGAAAAGATCGAGTCGATCGAATTCGGCCGTATTGCTGCACAGACCGCCAAGCAGGTCATCGTGCAGAAGGTTCGCGAAGCTGAGCGCGCTCAAGTCGTTGACGCTTATCGCGAGCGCCTGGGTGAAATCATCTCCGGTACCGTGAAAAAAGTTACCCGCGACAACGTGATCGTTGACCTGGGCAACAACGCTGAAGCGTTGCTGGCCCGCGAAGACATCATCTCTCGCGAAACCTTCCGTGTCGGCGTGCGTCTGCGTGCGCTGCTCAAGGAAATCCGCACCGAGAACCGCGGCCCTCAGTTGATCCTGTCGCGTACCGCGCCGGAAATGCTGATCGAGCTGTTCCGTATCGAAGTGCCGGAAATTGCCGAAGGCCTGATCGAAGTCATGGCTGCGTCCCGCGACCCGGGTTCGCGCGCCAAGATCGCGGTCCGCTCCAAGGACAAACGCATCGACCCGCAAGGCGCTTGCATTGGTATGCGCGGTTCGCGCGTCCAGGCAGTGTCGGGCGAGTTGGGCGGCGAGCGTGTGGACATCGTCCTGTGGGACGATAACCCGGCGCAGTTCGTAATTAACGCCATGTCGCCGGCTGAAGTGGCGGCAATTATCGTTGACGAAGATGCCCATGCAATGGACATCGCCGTTGGCGCAGATAATCTGGCTCAGGCCATTGGTCGTGGTGGTCAGAACGTGCGTCTGGCCAGCCAACTGACCGGCTGGACCCTGAACGTGATGACCGAATCGGACATCCAGGCTAAGCAGCAAGCTGAAACCGGTGACATCCTGCGCAACTTCATCGACGAGCTGGAAGTCGACGAAGACCTGGCGCAGGTGCTGGTAGATGAAGGCTTCACCAGCCTGGAAGAGATTGCCTACGTACCGTTGGAAGAAATGCTCAACATCGACGGCTTTGACGAAGACACCGTCAACGAGCTTCGCGCTCGGGCCAAGGATCGTTTGTTGACTAAAGCCATCGCTACTGAGGAAAAGCTGGCAGACGCCCATCCGGCCGAAGACCTGCTCTCGCTTGAGGGTATGGACAAGGATTTGGCGATGGAACTGGCGGTGCGCGGCGTAATTACCCGCGAAGACCTGGCCGAGCAGTCTATTGACGATCTGCTCGACATCGACGGCATTGACGATGATCGTGCCGGCAAGTTGATCATGGCCGCCCGAGCCCATTGGTTCGAGTAACTAGGCGCGGCCTGAGGAGAGAAGTGCATGACGCAAGTCACGGTGAAACAACTGGCCGATGAGGTCAAAACACCGGTAGAGCGCCTGTTGCAGCAGATGCGTGAGGCAGGTCTGCCGCACACCGCCGCCGATGAAGGTGTGAGCGACAGTGAGAAGCAGTCTTTGCTGACTCACTTGAAGAGCAGCCACAAGGCGAAAGTGGAAGAACCGCGCAAGATTACATTGCAGCGCAAAACCACCAGCACCCTGCGTGTTGCTGGTAGCAAGAGCATCAGCGTTGAAGTACGCAAGAAGAAAGTCTTCGTACAGCGCAGCCCGGAAGAAATCGAAGCCGAGCGCAAACGCGAACTGGATGAACGTCGCGCAGTAGAAAATGCTGCTCGTCAGAAGGCTGAAGAAGAAGCCAAGCGTCGCGCCGAAGAAGAAGCGCGCCGCCAGCCTGCTGCTGCGCAACCTGCTGGTACTGACGCGGTCGCCGCTCCTGCAGCGCCTGTTGAAGCTGTGCGTGAGGCTGCTCCGGTTGCCGCTGCACCTGCTCCTGCAGCAGACGCTCGCAAGCGCGACGAGCCTCGTCGTCCGGACAAACCACGTGCCGACGATAACAATCGTCGCGGTGGTGGTGGCGATGGCGAGCGTAAAAACGCTCCACATCGTGCCTCGGTCAAAGAGAAAGCGCCTGCTCCACGCGTTGCCCCACGTACTACCGACGAAGAAAGCGATGGCTTCCGTCGTGGTGGTCGCGGCAAGGCCAAGCTGAAAAAGCGCAACGCCCACGGTTTCCAGAGCCCAACCGGCCCTGTCGTGCGTGATGTGCAGATCGGCGAGACCATCACAGTTGGCGACCTCGCCAATCAGATGTCGGTCAAGGCTGCTGAAATCATCAAGTTCATGTTCAAACTGGGTACGCCGGCGACCATCAACCAGGTACTGGACCAGGAAACTGCCCAACTGGTTGCTGAAGAGCTGGGCCACAAAGTGACCCTGGTCAGCGACACCGCCCTGGAAGATTCCCTGGCCGAGTCCCTGAAGTTTGAAGGTGAGTCGTTCTCCCGTGCGCCAGTTGTGACCGTAATGGGCCACGTTGACCACGGTAAGACCTCGCTGCTCGACTACATCCGTCGTGCCAAGGTAGCTGCTGGCGAAGCCGGCGGTATCACCCAGCACATTGGTGCATACCACGTTGAAACCGAACGCGGCATGGTCACTTTCCTCGACACCCCTGGTCACGCCGCGTTTACCGCAATGCGTGCCCGTGGTGCCAAGGCGACTGACATCGTAATTCTGGTGGTTGCAGCGGACGACGGCGTGATGCCGCAGACCATTGAAGCTGTCCAGCACGCCAAGGCCGCTGGTGTTCCACTGGTTGTTGCCGTGAACAAAATCGACAAGCCGGGCGCCGATCTCGATCGCATCCGTAGCGAACTGTCGGTTCACGGCGTGACGTCCGAAGAGTGGGGCGGTGATACGCCGTTCGTTTCGGTCTCGGCAAAAGTCGGTACCGGTGTAGACGAACTGCTCGAAGCGGTCCTGCTGCAAGCTGAAGTACTCGAACTGAAAGCAACGCCATCGGCCCCGGGTCGCGGTGTTGTGGTTGAATCGCGTCTCGACAAAGGTCGTGGCCCGGTTGCAACCGTTCTGGTTCAAGACGGTACGCTGCGCCAAGGCGACATGGTACTGGTCGGTTCGAACTACGGCCGTGTACGTGCCATGCTCGACGAGAACGGCAAGCCAATCAAGGAAGCCGGTCCTTCCATCCCTGTCGAGATTCTCGGCCTGGACGGTACCCCGGACGCTGGCGACGAGATGAGCGTAGTAGCCGACGAGAAGAAAGCCCGTGAAGTGGCTCTGTTCCGTCAAGGCAAGTTCCGCGAAGTCAAACTGGCCCGTGCTCACGCCGGCAAGCTGGAAAATATCTTCGAAAACATGGGCCAGGCAGAGAAGAAGACGCTTAACATCGTCCTCAAATCTGACGTCCGTGGTTCCCTCGAAGCGTTGAACGGCGCCTTGAACGGCCTGGGTAACGACGAAGTGCAAGTGCGCGTTGTCGGTGGCGGTGTCGGTGGTATCACCGAGTCCGACGCCAACCTTGCACTGGCTTCCAACGCTGTACTGTTCGGCTTCAACGTGCGTGCCGATGCAGGCGCTCGCAAGATCGTCGAGCAGGAAGGCCTGGACATGCGTTACTACAACGTCATCTACGACATCATCGAAGACGTCAAGAAAGCCCTTACCGGTATGCTTGGCAGCGACGTTCGGGAGAATATCCTGGGTGTTGCCGAGGTGCGTGACGTGTTCCGCTCGCCGAAATTCGGCGCGATCGCCGGTTGCATGGTTATCGAAGGTGTTGTGCACCGTAACCGTCCAATCCGTGTACTGCGTGAAGACATCGTTATCTTCGAAGGCGAGCTGGAATCCCTGCGCCGCTTCAAGGATGACGCTTCCGAAGTGCGTGCCGGCATGGAATGCGGTATCGGCGTCAAGAGCTACAACGACGTCAAAGCTGGCGACAAGATCGAAGTCTACGAGAAGGTTCAGGTTGCTCGCAGCCTCTAACTCGCGCACTTCCGGAGCCACGCGACGCGTGGGCATGCAGATGCCCCGCGCAGCGTACGGACTCTAAACGCAACGCCCGGTCTGGCTTTTGTCAGGCCGGGCGTTTGCCGCTTTCAGACCCCACGGGTTTCACCGTGTGGCAGTAACAGGTAACAAGACATGGCAAAAGAATACAGCCGTACCCAGCGTATCGGCGATCAGATGCAGCGCGAGCTGGCCCAACTGATCCGTCGCGAAGTCAAAGACCCACGCGTTGGCCTGGTCACCATCACCGCCGTTGAAGTGAGCCGCGACGTAGGTCACGCGAAGATCTTCATCACCGTGATGGGCCAGGACAGCAGCGAAGAAATCGCGCAAAGCATCAAGGTGCTCAACGCGGCTGCAGGTTTCCTGCGCATGCAGTTGGCCCGCGAAATGAAGCTGCGCAGCGTGCCTCAGTTGCACTTCCACTACGACGAAAGCGTCGTGCGTGGTGCGCACCTGTCGGCACTGATCGAGCGCGCCGTGGCTGAAGACAGCCAGCACCCGTCCACACCTGAAGACGCCAAGGAGTAAGCGGTGGCTCAGGTCAAACGTATCCGTCGCAACGTCAGCGGCATTATTCTGCTCGACAAGCCCATTGGCTTTACCTCCAATGCTGCCTTGCAGAAGGTTCGCTGGCTGCTCAATGCCGAGAAGGCCGGGCATACCGGCAGTCTCGACCCCCTGGCCACCGGCGTGCTGCCGTTGTGCTTTGGTGAGGCGACCAAGTTCTCGCAATACCTGCTCGATTCCGACAAGGGTTACGAAACCCTGATGCAACTGGGCAAGACCACCACCACGGCCGACGCCGAGGGTGATGTTCTGCAGGTTCGCGACGTGACCGTTGGTCGTGCTGATATTGAAGCTGCTTTACCCGGTTTTCGTGGACAAATCAGTCAGATACCGCCGATGTACTCGGCCCTCAAGCGTGATGGCCAGCCTCTGTACAAGCTGGCACGTGCGGGCGAAGTAGTGGAGCGCGAACCGCGTTCTGTTACTATTGCGCGCTTGGAATTGCTCGCCCATGAAGGCGACACTGCCCGCTTGGCCGTGGACTGCAGCAAAGGCACCTACATCCGTACCCTGGTGGAAGATATTGGTGAAAAGCTCGGTTGCGGCGCGTACGTTGCAGAACTGCGACGCACCCAGGCCGGTCCTTTCAGCCTGGCCCAGACGGTCACGCTGGAAGAGTTGGAAGCAGTACACGCCGAAGGCGGCAATGAAGCAGTTGATCGCTTCCTGATGCCATCGGACAGCGGTTTGCTGGATTGGCCATTGCTGCACTTCTCGGAGCACAGCGCGTTCTACTGGCTCAACGGCCAGCCGGTACGTGCCCCGGACGCTCCGAAGTTCGGTATGGTGCGGGTACAGGATCATAACGGTCGCTTCATCGGTATCGGTGAAGTGAGCGAAGACGGGCGCATCGCGCCGCGTCGACTGATTCGGTCAGAATGACCGAACGAGTGTGGCTGTTAACAGGCACGGTCAACACTCATTTTTAGATACAGGGATTTGTCCCTGGCCTGTTGAGATCACCCTTTGGGTGGTTTCCTGAAAAAAGGATTGCCTCATGGCTCTCGACGTTCAAGAAAAAGCACAAATCGTAGCTGACTATCAGCAAGCTGTTGGTGACACTGGTTCGCCAGAAGTGCAAGTTGCACTGCTGACCCACAACATCAACAAGCTGCAAGGTCACTTCAAGGCCAACGGTAAAGATCACCACTCCCGTCGTGGTCTGATCCGCATGGTAAACCAGCGCCGTAAGCTGCTGGACTACCTGAAAGGCAAGGATCTGGGTCGTTATCAGGCTCTGATCGGTCGCCTGGGTCTGCGTCGCTAATCAGCGATTGCGCTAGAGGTTGGTTGTCTGCCGTGTGTCAGTGGGATTCCCGCTGGCCCATGGCAGGCTCCCAGCCTCAAGTTTTATCTGGATACACGTTTTACCCTGGACGAGCGTCGGGCCGATTCCCGGCATTGCCCAAGAATTTCGCAAGAAGACAAGTTCCCCAAGAGCCACAAAGAAGGTAGGACACCGTGAACCCGGTTATCAAAAAATTCCAGTTCGGTCAGTCGACCGTTACCCTCGAGACAGGCCGTATCGCCCGTCAAGCCTCCGGCGCAGTGCTGGTCACCGTTGACGACGACGTCACCGTATTGGTGACCGTTGTTGGCGCCAAGACCGCTGACCCAAGCAAAGGCTTCTTCCCTCTTTCCGTTCACTACCAGGAAAAGACTTACGCTGCCGGTAAGATCCCTGGCGGTTTCTTCAAGCGCGAAGGCCGTCCTTCCGAAAAAGAAACCCTGACTTCCCGACTGATCGACCGTCCGATCCGTCCGCTGTTCCCAGAAGGCTTCATGAACGAAGTGCAGGTTGTCTGCACCGTCGTTTCCACCAGCAAGAAGACCGATCCGGACATCGCTGCGATGATCGGTACTTCTGCTGCCCTGGCCATCTCCGGTATTCCTTTCGATGGCCCGATCGGCGCAGCTCGTGTTGCTTTCCACGAAAGCACCGGCTACCTGCTGAACCCGACTTACGAACAACAGAAAGCATCGAGCCTGGACATGGTCGTTGCCGGTACGTCGGAAGCCGTGTTGATGGTTGAATCGGAAGCCAAAGAGCTGACCGAAGACCAGATGCTGGGCGCGGTACTGTTTGCTCACGACGAGTTCCAGGTTGTGATCAACGCTGTTAAAGAACTGGCTGCCGAAGCTGCCAAGCCGACTTGGACCTGGGCTCCACAGGCTGAAGCGACTGAACTGCTGGGTGCTATCCGCTCCGAGTTCGGCGCTGCCATCTCCGACGCCTACACCATCACCGTCAAGGCCGACCGCTACGCTCGCCTGGGCGAGCTGAAGGAGCAGGTTGTGGCCAAGCTGTCCGGTGAAGAAGGCCAGCCTTCTTCCAGCGACGTCAAAGCTGCCTTCGGTGAAATCGAATACCGCACCGTTCGCGAAAACATCGTTAACGGCAAGCCGCGTATCGATGGTCGCGACACGCGCACCGTACGTCCGCTGAACATCGAAGTCGGCGTTCTGCCGAAGACTCACGGTTCGGCTCTGTTCACCCGTGGCGAAACCCAGGCTCTGGTTGTTGCAACACTGGGTACTGCCCGTGACGCACAGCTGCTGGACACCCTGGAAGGCGAGAAAAAAGACCCGTTCATGCTGCACTACAACTTCCCTCCGTTCTCGGTAGGTGAGTGTGGTCGCATGGGTGGCGCTGGTCGTCGCGAAATCGGTCACGGCCGTCTGGCCCGTCGTTCGATTGCAGCCATGCTGCCTGCCGCCGACGTGTTCCCGTACACCATTCGTGTTGTGTCGGAAATCACCGAGTCCAACGGTTCCAGCTCCATGGCTTCGGTCTGCGGTGCTTCCCTGGCGCTGATGGACGCTGGTGTGCCGATGAAGGCACCGGTTGCCGGTATCGCCATGGGCCTGGTTAAAGAAGGCGAGAAGTTCGCCATCCTGACCGACATCCTGGGCGATGAAGACCACCTGGGCGACATGGACTTCAAAGTAGCCGGTACCGCTAAAGGTGTTACCGCGCTGCAGATGGACATCAAGATCAAGGGCATCACCGAAGAGATCATGGAAATCGCTCTGGGCCAAGCCCTGGAAGCGCGCCTGAACATCCTCGGCCAGATGAACCAGATCATTGGTCAGTCGCGTACCGAGCTGTCGGAAAATGCTCCGACCATGATCGCGATGAAAATCGACACCGACAAAATCCGTGATGTTATCGGTAAAGGCGGCGCGACCATTCGTGCGATCTGTGAAGAGACCAAGGCTTCGATCGACATCGAAGACGACGGCTCGATCAAGATCTTCGGCGAAACCAAAGAAGCTGCAGAAGCTGCACGTCAGCGCGTTCTGGGTATCACCGCAGAAGCCGAGATCGGCAAGATCTACGTCGGTAAAGTTGAGCGCATCGTCGACTTCGGCGCATTCGTCAACATCCTGCCGGGCAAAGACGGTCTGGTGCACATCTCCATGCTGAGCGATGCTCGTGTTGAGAAAGTGACCGACATTCTGAAAGAAGGTCAGGAAGTGGAAGTGCTGGTACTGGACGTGGACAACCGCGGCCGTATCAAGCTGTCCATCAAGGACGTAGCAGCAGCCAAGGCTTCGGGCGTTTAATTACCCCGGCCTCACGCTGAAAAAAAGGACTCTTCGGAGTCCTTTTTTTATGCGCGTAGGAAAACGCCGATAAATCAGATGCTTAGTAAATCCCAAAAGCCGCAACTTGCATGCAAGGACAGCCTTCTTCATGCAAGTTGCACGATTCCGAAAATTGGTCATTTTTATAAGTTATTGTTTTATAAGGATTTAATTCGAAAATCTAACTTGGCACACTGCCTGCAATAATCCTGGTAACGCTGCAGCATCAAGGTTTACCCACTGCAGACTTTCAATAAAACAGGAGTTACTCGTATGAAGAAGTTCGCTCTCGCTACTGCTACCGCTCTGACCCTGGCCATGGGTGCTAACGTGGCCTTTGCTCAGACTTCCCAAGCTCCAATGACCATGGCTGCTGGCGAAGTGACCAAAGCCAAAGAATCCACTTCGGATACTTGGATCACCACCAAAGTCAAAGCTGACCTGCTGACCGAGAAAGGCATTCCTGGTTCGGACATCAAGGTTGAAACCAACAAAGGTGTGGTTTCCCTGTCGTCGACCGTAGCGATCTCTGATTCGCAGAAAGCCACCGCAGTAGCAATCACCAAGCGCATCAAAGGTGTGACCGCTGTTTCTGCTGACGGCCTGCTGGCAGGCGGCGCAACTAAAGCCGACAACATCGACAAAACCAAAGGCGCAGCAGCTGACGCCAAGGGCGCCACTTCCGATACCTGGATCACCACCAAAGTGAAAGCTGACCTGGTAACCGAGAAAGGCATTCCTGGCACCGACATCAAAGTCGAAACCAACAAAGGCGTAGTTTCTCTGTCCTCTTCGGTCGCTGTGACTGAAGCACAGAAAACCACCGCGGTGAATATCGCCAAGAAAATCAAAGGCGTTAAAGCTGTATCGGCCGATGGCCTGAAAGCAGAGTAACGCTTAACTATTCGTCTGAACTGAATAGCGGCGGCTTAGGGTGAGTTAGATATCCACCCAAGGCACCTCTGGAGTTCATGCGACCGACCACACGGATGTGGTCATTACAGGCCCCGGCACTTGTGTCGGGGCCTGTTCTATTCTGGGCGCAAACAACACCCCAGGCCGAGCACAAACAAATGTGGGAGCTGGGGGGGGGGGGGGGGGGGGCCGCGGGGGGGGCCCCCCCCCCCCGGGGGGTGTCA
>NZ_JANLOF010000023.1:0-64336 GCF_025466135.1 Pseudomonas sp. 14P_5.3_Bac1
AGCAGCACTTGGGCCCACCCTTGCCACCGTAACGGGCTTCCTGGCGCTCCCGGAAGAACGCCTTGTAGTCCATCACCGGTTTGTCCGGGTGTTTGGTTTGCATATGCTCGACGTAGGTGTCGTAGTCGGGCATGCCGACCATCAGGCGCGCGGCCTGACCGAGGTATTTACCGAGGCGACTGATGTCATTGAACATGGTTGCAATCCTCGATTACGCGTCCGGAACCGCCTGGAACGGGGCTTCTTTATCCGTACGTTCTTTGTTGCCCCAGGCGGCGACGCCGACCTTGAGCGCATAGAACAGGATGCTGAACACCACGAACAGGAACAGCGCCGTGAGCGTTGCGTTGGTGTAGGCGTTCCAGATCACGTGTTGCATCTGGTCGATGTTCTTGGCCGGCGCGAGGATCTGGCCGCCTGCCAGGGCATCGCTGTACTTCTTGGCCAGCGACAGGAAGCCAATCGCAGGGTTCGCGTCGAACAACTTGATGAAGCCCGCCGTGGTGGTGCAGATCAGCAGCCAGACCGCCGGCAGCATGGTCACCCAGATGTAGCGCTGGCGTTTCATTTTGATCAGCACGACCGTGGCGAGCATCAGCGCGATCCCGGCCAGCATCTGGTTAGAGATACCGAACAGCGGCCACAAGGTGTTGATGCCGCCCAATGGGTCGATCACGCCTTGGTACAGCAGGTAACCCCACATTGCCACGCAACCTGCGGTTGCAATGAGGTTGGCGGTCCAGGATTCGGTGCGCTTGAGCGACGGCACGAAGGAGCCGAGCAAGTCCTGAAGCATGAAGCGACCGGCACGGGTACCGGCGTCAACCGCCGTCAGGATGAACAGCGCTTCGAACAGGATCGCAAAGTGGTACCAGAACGCCATGGTGTTTTCACCCGGCAACACACTGTGCAGGATCTGCGCGATACCCACCGCGAGGGTCGGCGCACCGCCGGCACGTGCCAGGATGGTGGTTTCGCCAATGTCATGGGCCACTGCTTGCAGCGCTTCCGGCGTAATCGCAAAACCCCAACTGCTGACGGTTTGTGCCACGGCCATCACATCACCACCGACCACGGCGGCCGGGCTGTTCATGGCGAAGTACACGCCAGGCTCGATCACCGACGCGGCAACCATTGCCATGATGGCAACGAACGATTCCATCAGCATCGCGCCGTAACCGATGTAACGGGCGTTGACTTCGTTATCCAACAACTTGGGCGTGGTGCCCGAGGAAATCAGCGCGTGGAACCCCGAAACCGCGCCACAGGCGATGGTGATGAACAGGAACGGGAACAGGCCGCCCTTCCACACCGGACCGGTGCCGTCGATGAACTGGGTCAGCGCCGGCATTTTCAGCTCTGGCATGGTGACCAGGATGCCGATCGCCAGGGCGATGATGGTGCCGATTTTGAGGAAGGTGGAGAGGTAGTCACGCGGCGCCAGGATCAGCCACACCGGCAGTACTGCGGCGACGAAGCCGTAGCCGATCAGCATCCAGGTGATCTGGATCCCGGTGAAGGAGAACGCCTTGGCCCATACCGGGTCAGCGGCAATCTGCCCGCCCAGCCAGATCGAACCGAGCAGCAACAGCACGCCGATCACCGAGATTTCACCAATGCGGCCCGGGCGGATGTAGCGCATGTACACGCCCATGAACATCGCAATCGGGATGGTCGCCATTACGGTGAAGATGCCCCATGGGCTCTCGGCCAGGGCCTTGACCACGATCAGCGCCAGCACCGCGAGGATGATGATCATGATCAGGAAGCAGCCAAACAGCGCGATGGTCCCCGGGATGCGGCCCATCTCTTCGCGAACCATGTCGCCAAGGGAACGGCCATTGCGACGGGTGGACAGGAACAGGACCATGAAGTCTTGCACTGCACCGGCCAGCACCACGCCGGCAATCAGCCACAGGGTGCCGGGCAGGTAGCCCATTTGCGCCGCCAGTACCGGGCCGACCAGCGGGCCTGCACCGGCAATCGCCGCAAAGTGGTGGCCAAAAAGGATGTGTTTGTTGGTCGGCACATAGTCCAGACCGTCATTGTTAAGCACTGCGGGGGTGGCCCGCCGTGGATCGAGTTGCATCACGTTGTTAGCGATGAACAGGCTGTAGTAACGGTACGCAACCAGATAGATGGCCACTGCAGCGACCACAATCCACAAGGCGTTGATCGCCTCGCCGCGGCGCAAGGCCACTACGCCAAGGGCGCACGCTCCTACGATTGCCAGCACCAGCCAGGGTAGGTGGCGTAGCAGGCTATTATTATTTTTCATTTTTATATTCCAGCCAGGGTGGACAGAAAGGACAGCGAGTCCGAGTTTAGCGCTGTTGGCTTTAAAGACCACCCCCCTACATTGGTCTAGAGCCTTGCACGGGCAAAAAAAGCACAAATAAAAGCTAGATGATGGCGCAGGGCTACAATCCTTCTATCCACAGAGGATTTGAGCATGAACGAACAGTCGTCCGATCGACGCCATTTTCGGCGTATCGCCTTCGATGCACGAACCACCATTGCGCAGAACGGCTGGAATTGGCCGGTGCAATTGGTGGACGTGTCGCTCAAAGGTTTGCTGGTGCAACGCCCGGATGACTGGCAGGGCAATCGCACGGAGTTGTTCGACGTGGACATCCGCCTTGACCCGCAGGCGCATATAAAGATGCAGGTGAAGCTGGCCCATGACGATCACGGGCAATTGGGTTTTGTGTGCGAACACATTGACCTGGACTCGATCAGCCACCTACGGCGGTTGATTGAGCTGAATCTGGGCGATCAGGAAGAACTGGAGCGTGAGCTGGGCGCATTGTTAGAGATTTGAAAACCCATCTGTGAGCCTTTCAAGGTTCGATCCACAGTTCAGCTGATTAAACAGGCATTACCCAACGTTGACTTAGAAGTGCATTTCCATGATGACAGAGGTTTGGCAATGGCCAATACACTGGCATCCATCGAAGCAGGCGCTACCTTTGTGTCGTGCACCGTGAATGGCATCGGCGAACGCTGCGGTATCACTGAGACATGTCTACTGATTACAAATCTTCATTTCAATTCAATATTGTGCAGCGGCAAAAGCCAAAAAGTATTAAAACTCAGTAGCCTTGTTTCAAAAGCGATGGGCGACACCTTTGATCGCCGTCGTCCGATCATTGGTGAATATAGCTTTGTGCACACCGCAAAACTGCATCTAACCGCTAATAGCAGGGACCGCAATTGCTACCATTGGGTAGACCCCCTCTACTTGAACGAATAACAATTAATGCACGTCATAAGGGATGCAGGTCTTTCAATATGATTGAGCATGAGTGGCTGATAGGCGCAGGGTTGGTCGTACTGGGTGTTATGACGGGTTTTATCGGCACCAATACCGGCGGCAGTGTATTTCTAACAGTGCCGGTGATGATCTGGCTCGGAATATCCCCACAGGCGTCGATAGCGACAGCCCGCCTGGCTTCGGTAGGGACGATGTTTGCCGGATTAAGACACTTTCATAACAATGGAAAAGTGGATTACAGGTTAGCGGCCCCCGCCGCCGCACTTGGGTTGGCTGGCGCCTTGGTCGGTGCAAGTCTACTCGTGCAAATAGATCCGGCGCTGCTGCATAAAATCATTGGCGGCCTGACACTGCTACTGGTGGGGCTTTCACTCATCAGGAAGCCCCACTCGCCGAAGACGGCCCCCTCTTCGCTCAGACGCTTTTGCGGCTATATCCTGTTTATTCCCGTCGGCATGATTGGCGGCCTGTTCGGCGGGCAGGCCAAGCTATCAACTTATTTGTATATTATATTTTTTAAAAAGACGATCAGTGAGTCAATTGGCACGCGTAAGGTGGGAGGCCTCATCCTCTCAGTCGGCTCGTTAATAATATTCGGTGTCAGCGGAATCATTAATTGGCAGTACGGGTGTTGCCTGATCATAGGCACGCTATTTGGCGCCAATGCGGGCGCCAAGTTTGCTCTACACAAAGGCGACAAGTGGATGGAAAGCGCTTTCAACGTAGTCGTGATTGCCTTGGCGTTGAAAATGATCTTTTGGTAGTGACTCTCTCACGCAAAAGCGACAGTCAGGGAAACGCGGCACTCGGGGGGAAGTCGCTTTCCGTGTCCCAATAACCTGCCTTCTGACGCGACACGGCCTGCCATTGCCTATCGATAAAACGATAGGTCGTGTAGCGGGTTGCGAAATCATCGTCGCCGTCACCGTCCATAAAGGACGAGACCTGCAGTAACTCATCCGTACCGCCGGCGGCTGGCGTGGCGATCTGCCAGGCGGCTTTGCCGGTCTGGGCCAGGGTCAGCGGCTCGACCTTAGCGTCGGCGCCCTTGTAATTCAGCGGCGTGAGTTGCTGCCGGCTCGGCAGCAGCAGGTGCGTCGCGGGGCCGCTATAGCTGCCCATCGGCGCGGTTTGATCGATGGTCAAAAAATACACAGGTTCCGGCACCCCTTTGATGGGGGCCTTCTCCACCTGGGCCAAGGGGTAGCCGAGTTCTTCGCTTGCCAGCACTTCTCCGGACGCCGACAGCAAGCGCAGTCGGGCGTTGAGCAGCGGGTGTTCAACCAGATCACCGGGCTCGTCAAACGACTCCTCATCCAGGCCATTGCCCCAGCTGTCTTTGTGCAACTGGGCGCTGATGCGCTGGTCTTCCAGTACCTGCAACACGCTGGCGTCTTGCGTTGCCAACGTCTGGGCCGATCGGTAACCGACCGGCAGCTTGGCCGGCTCGGCCAAAGCGCCCATCGGCAACCCTACCAAGGCCATGAACAGGGCAGCGGCTGCCCAGCGGTTCGAGTTGTGCATTGCACTCATCCCTGACTGATCCATGAATTATTCGAACAGTGCATCCAGCGCCTGCTCCAGGCGGGTTACACCGATCACCTTCAACCCTGCCGGCATTTCCTTGGGCGCGTTGCCCTTGGGCACAATCGCGCGCTTGAAGCCGTGCTTGGCCGCCTCCTTCAGACGCTCCTGGCCGCTCGGCACCGGGCGTACCTCGCCCGACAGGCCGACCTCACCAAACACCAGCAGATCGTGGGGCAACGGTTTATTGCGCAGGCTGGACATCACCGCTGCCATCAACGCCAGGTCGGAGGCGGTTTCCAGCACTTTCACCCCACCGACCACGTTGAGAAACACGTCCTGGTCGTGGGTGGGAATGCCGCCGTGACGGTGCAACACCGCCAGCAGCATCGCCAGACGATTCTGGTCCAGGCCAAGGGTCACGCGGCGCGGGTTGGCCAAATGGCTGTCATCCACCAGCGCCTGCACTTCCACCAGCATCGGGCGGGTGCCTTCCCACGTTGCCATCACCACGCTGCCTGGGACTTCTTCTTGTGCGCGTGTGAGAAAAATCGCCGAGGGGTTGGAGACTTCTTTAAGCCCACGGTCGGTCATGGCAAACACGCCCAGTTCGTTCACCGCGCCGAAGCGGTTCTTCACCGCTCGCAGCAACCGCAAACGGCCATCGGATTCACCCTCGAAATACAGCACGGTGTCGACCATGTGTTCGAGTACCCGCGGACCGGCCAGCGCACCTTCTTTGGTCACATGGCCGACCAGGAAGATCGCCGTGCCGCTCTGCTTGGCATAACGCACCAGCAGCGCCGCGCTCTCGCGCACTTGGGAGACGCCGCCCGGCGCCGATTGCAGCTGTTCGGTAAAAATCGTCTGGATCGAGTCGATCACCATGACCTTGGGCTTTTCGATGCGCGCCGTGGCGATGATGCTTTCGATGCAGGTTTCGGTCATCACCCGCAGTTGGTCCTGGGGCAAGCCCAGGCGGCGGGCGCGCATCGCCACTTGCTGCTGGGATTCTTCGCCGGTGACGTACAGCGCCGGCATGCGGCTGGCGATGCTGCACAGGGTTTGCAGCAGGATGGTCGATTTGCCGATGCCCGGGTCGCCGCCGATCAGCACCACCGAGCCGTCCACCAGGCCGCCGCCAAGCACGCGGTCGAGCTCACCGGACGCGGTGGAGAAACGCGGAATTTCTTCGACGCTGACTTCGGCCAGGGTCTTGATCTGCGCCTGTTGCCCGGTCCAGCCGGCACGACCGGTGGGCGCTGCGGCGCCGCCGCTTTCGATCATGGTTTCCGTCAGGGTGTTCCACGCGCCGCACTCGGTGCATTGGCCGGCCCACTTGGGAAAGGTCGCGCCGCACTCCGTGCAGCCGTACATGCGCTTGGCCTTTGCCATTTGAGAACCTCCAACCGAAAAACCGCGATGATAGCTCAGCGCGGCGCCGGGGTCCGGATTTCACCACTGGCCAATCGTGAAGCGCTGTTGCCGATCGGGTCTTCAGCGTTGAGGTCGGCGCCTTTGGCCTTGAGCTCATCGAGCAGTTCGACGCGCTTGAACAACCCGGCGTACATGGCCGCGGTCTGCCCGGCGCCGTTGCGTTGGTCGGGGTTGCAGTCGGTGGCCAGCAGACGCTGGGCGATTTTCAGCTCGCCTTTGAAGATGGCGCCCATCAGGGCGGTATTGCCGCGTTTGTCTTGCACGCAGGCGTCGGCGCCGGCGCTGAGCAGGCGCTCCACGAAAGGGCCCTGGCCGTGATAGGCGGCGAGGATCAGCGCGGTGTAGCCCTTGTCGTCCTGGGTGTTGAGGCTGTAGCCAGACTCGATGAAGGTGTTGAGCATGTCGATATCGCCACGGCGGGCGGCGTCGAAATAGTAGTCCTGCAACTGCGCCTTGAGCGCGACCGGGTCAGACGACTCGGCATGGGCGACAAAGGCCAGCATCGCCATCAGTAAACCAATCGAAATACGCATGAGGGTGTTCTCCTGCCAGGGGTCGACGCCCGTAAAAGGGCGCCGACCGGAACCAACGTCAGTCAGCGAGTTTTTCTGCCAGCGCTTTCACGCGAGCCAAATCACCCTTGGCGACCTTGGTCACGCCGGTGCCGTACTCCGGGTCGGCCTTGTAGAGGAACGACAGGATGATGTGCTTGCTCTCGTCATCGGTGGTGGCCAGCGAGCCGCCAAAGTTGTCGATCAAGTCCTGACGCTCTTTCTTGTTGTACGAGCGGTACAAGTCACCGGCCTGCTTGAAGTTCTGCTCACGCTGGATCTTCGCCTGCTGGGTGCTGCCCGACAGCGCCAACTGGCTGTAGCGCGCGGTTTGCGGCTCTTCGCGCGGCAGCAGGCGGCTTGGCTGGTAGTTCACGCCGGTAGTGGTTTTGCCTGCATTCATCGCGCCGTCCTGGTTACCGTTGTTAACGGTTACCCGTGGGGCGTTGATCGGCAGTTGCAGGGCGTTCGGGCCCAGGCGGTACATCTGCGTGTCGGCGTAGGAGAACACCCGGCCTTGCAGCAGGCGGTCTTCAGAAGGCTCGATACCTGGCACCAGGTTGGCCGGCGCCATGGCCACTTGTTCGGTTTCCTGGAAGACATTCGCCGGGTTGCGGTTCAGCACCATCTGCCCGACTTTGCGTTCCGGTACGTTCGGCCAGATTTTAGTGGCGTCCAACGGGTCGAAGTCGAACTTGGCCAAGTCCTCAGGCTTGAGCACTTGCACATACAGGTCCCACTTGGGGAAGTCACCCTTGTTGATGTGGGTAACCAAGTCATGGGTCATGTGGCTGTAGTCACGCCCTTGCACTTCGGTGACTTGCTTGGGATCGAGGTTGTTGATGCCTTGCAGGCTCTTCCAGTGGAACTTGACGTAGTGCACTTCGCCCTTGGCATTAATCAACTTGTAGGCATGTACGCCGTTGCCGTCCATTTCCCGATAACTGGCCGGGGTGCCGGAGTCGGAGTACAACTCGGTGAGTGTACGAGTGGACTCTGGAACATGGGAGAAGAAGTCGAAACGGCGGGAATCGTCATCCAGGTTAGTGCGTGGGTCGGGTTTGAACGCATGAACCATGTCCGGGAACTTGATAGCGTCGCGGATAAAGAACGTCGGGAAGTTATTGCCGACCAGGTCCCAGTTACCTTCGGCGGTATAGAACTTGGTGGCAAAGCCGCGTGGATCGCGCAGGGTTTCCGGGGAGTGGTTGCCGTGCACCACGGCCGAGAAGCGCACGAACACTGGCGTGGCCTCGCCTGCCGCGAACACTTTGGCCTTGGTCAGGTCGCTGAGGTCGTCAGTGACGGTGAAGGTGCCGTGGGCGCCGGTGCCACGGGCATGCACCACGCGCTCGGGAATGCGCTCCCGGTCAAAGCGTTGCAGTTTTTGAATCAGTTGCACGTCTTGCAACAGCACCGGGCCATTGGCGCCGGCCGTTTGCGAGTTCTGGTTGTCGCCCACCGCCGCGCCGTTATCGCGGGTCAGGTTGGCAGCGTGTACGGAGAGTGAAAGCAGGCTGGCGCTCGCCAGTATCAGCGCGTGTCGCGCGATAACCGGGCGGCGCTTGATTGGATTCTTCATCGAGGTTTCCTCTGGTTTTTCTAGTGCACATTCAGTTGTGCTTGCCAGAGGCTAGTGACCCGCGACGCAGAAGATAAATAGAAAAACCCCACCGGGACGATTAAGAAAATACGATGGTAAGCCACTGAAATAGCGAGTATTTCGCGCGCGATTGGTGGCACTTTGCAAACTATTTGCGTTTTAATGTGTCGATAAAAACTGACAGTGTTAACGGTTGTGTCGCGCAAGCCCTCTACGACTGACTTACACTGACCTCCACCCTTCTCATCTGTAACAAGGAATAACCTATGGGCGTGATCAGTGAGTTCAAGGCCTTCGCGGTCAAAGGCAATGTGGTCGATATGGCCGTCGGTATCATCATCGGCGCCGCCTTCGGCAAAATTGTTTCCTCGTTTGTAGGCGACGTCGTGATGCCGCCTCTCGGTCTGTTGATCGGTGGTGTGGACTTCGGCGATTTGGCAATCACACTCAAGGCCGCTCAGGGCAACGTCCCCGCGGTGGTGTTGGCCTACGGCAAGTTTATCCAGAGCGTGGTCGACTTCCTGATTGTCGCGTTTGCAATCTTCATGGGCGTAAAGGCGATCAACCGCCTCAAGCGTGAAGAGGCTGTGGCCCCGAGCCTGCCGCCGACGCCGACCAAGGAAGAGGTGTTGCTGGGCGAGATCCGCGATCTGCTCAAGGCACAGAACGACAAGCCGCTTTAATCGGCACTGGTTTGGCAAAAAAGGCGCCTGTTGCAGGCGCCTTTTTTATGCGCCGTATTACCAGTAATTCTCCACTGCCACCTGGCCCGGGCGCCGGCTCAGGCTCAGTTGCATGTCGCGTTGCTTGAGCAATTGGCGCGTGTCGTCGACCATCTGCGGGTTGCCGCAAATCAGCACGCGGGAGTGTTCGGGGGTCAACTCGACGCCGGCCGAGCGCTCCAGTTCGCCATTCTCGATCAAGGTGGTGATGCGACCGTTCAAGGCGCCAGGGTATTGCTCGCGGGTGACGGTGGGGATGTAGACCAGCTTGTGCGCATACTCGGCCAGGTACTCACGCTCGCCCAGCGCGTGGATCAGTTCCTGATACGCAAGCTCCTTGGCCTCGCGGGCGCTGTACACCAGGACAATGCGCTCGAATTTCTCCCACACCTCGAAGTCCTGCAGGATCGACAGGAACGGCGCCACGCCTGTGCCAGTGCCCAGCAGCCACAAATCTCGCCCGTCCACAAATCGGTTCAGCGTCAGAAAGCCTGTGGCCTGGCGCTCGACCATCAAGGTGTCGCCCACTCGCAGGCGGCTCAATTGACTGGTGAACTCGCCACCCGGAACGACAATGGAGAAGAAGTCGAGGTGCTCGTCGAACGGTGAGGACAAGATTGAATAAGCGCGCCACACGGTGCTGCCATCCGCCGTGTTCACCCCCAGGCGCACGAACTGGCCGGCGGTAAACCGAAAACCCGGGTCGCGAGTGGTACGCAAGGTAAACAGGCTGGGGGTCAGCGATTGCACGTCGAGCAAGGTCTGGCGGGTAAATTTCTCAGCACTGGCCGTCATGGGGGGCTCCGTTGAACAGGTGCCCTAGTGTCCCTCAAAGCGTCGCTGGGAAACACCGGTGGTTTGTACTGGCATTTTCATTGCTCGGAAATTCGCAAATGTAACGCCAGTGAAACGCTGATGTTTTCGAGGCAATTGCACCTTCGTCGGGAATTTCGTGCTCACACTAACTATTTAGCTATCGCCCCTCATCCAATAGGCCATTAGATGATGGCGTTCATAAAAACAGCCCTGAATCGGCCGTTTCCGCAACCTATTAAAATCAATAAGTTTTCTTCATCCAGCAACTAACCTTCACAAAATCCCAGTTGTTGTACAAGTTCAAGCAGTTTAAATAGCCGATCTTACTGACATCTTTTTCATCTCAATATGTAGTCTTTATCCTACACTCCTGTTCGTGGCGCATTGGGAGCCAGGACGTACCCAACTCACACCTACCCCATGGAGATTCACCCTATGGTTAACTGGCGCAACACGAGACTCCCAAAACTGGAAGGCGAGAATAAGATCACCACTGTTTACGAGATGATCGTCAATCAAACTTTCCAGCTCGGTTTTGAATATTGCTCATTTACGATGAGTTCCCAACAACCTGCTAACCAAACAAAACCTATTCGATTAAACAACTATCCAAATGAATGGAATACACTTTATAACCAAGCGCATTTTTTTGATGTGGACCCCATAGTCGCCCACTGCAAACGCAGCGTAATGCCGCTGGTCTGGGATGAAAAAACGTTCAGCACCGCGCCGCATCTGTGGACGCTGGCCGAATCGTTTGGCGTGCATCTGGGATGGACTCAAGCCGTGCATGACTTCCAGGGTGTGTTCAGCATGCTGACCCTGGCCCGAAGTGTCGGCAACGTCAGCCCTGAAGAGCTGTACGAGAAAGCAGGCCAGGTACTGTGGCTGTGTCACGCCATGCACGCCGTTGTAGCGCAAACATATGCCGACACACCGAGTATCACGCCGCCTTGCAAACTGACCCCACGGGAAATAGAAATTCTCAGATGGTCAGCCATCGGCAAGACCGCCTCGGAAATCGCCACGATTCTGTGCCTGTCGGAGCGTACGGTGGGCTTTCATATCAGCAGTTGCCTGAAAAAACTGGGCGTTACCAACAAGATCGCAGCTGTACTGCGCGCCTCAAAAGCGGGGTGGTTTTAGCCAAGCTGGAAACACCGCATGTAATCCCCCTGAAAAAAACGTAACATTTACGGCCAATTCTGAGTGTTGAAGCTGCGCCTTTAATGCCGCCTCGCCGTACACTCAGACGGTTACGCCGGGTACCACGCCCGTCGAACGCCCATCGATGACCAGAGCCTCCCCCGCCATGCCCCTGCTTGACAGCCCCTTCGCCCAGCTCGATCTGATTCGCCAGCCAGAGCAACACAATGACCCGCTGCAGGCCTTTGATGCCGCCGATGAGTACTTGCTCAACTACCTGGCCGAACAGTCGCTGAGTTCGGCAACCCGCGTGCTGGTGCTCAATGACAGCTTCGGTGCCCTGGCGGCCAGCCTCGAAGGCCAGGTGCAGGTGACCTCCAGTGGCGATTCGTTTCTGGCAGCCCTTGGCCTTGAAAAAAACCTGGTGCGCAACGCCAAGGCGTTTGACGCCGTAGCGTTTGTACCGGCCTCGCAAGTAGCCACCGGGCCTTTCGACCGCGTGCTGATCCGCGTGCCGAAAACCCTGGCCTTGCTCGAAGAACAGTTGATTCGCCTGCAAGGCCAGCTGGCGCCAGGCGCCGAAGTGATCGCCGGGGCGATGATCAAACACCTGCCACGGGCCGCCGGTGAACTGCTGGAGCGCTACATCGGGCCGATGCACGCCTCGCTTGCGGTCAAAAAAGCCCGGCTGCTGATCGCCACCGCAGAGGCTCGCCCAACCGCCGTGTCGCCCTACCCTACCCGCTACACCCTGGACGCACCGGCCATCGAATTGCTCAACCACGCCAACGTGTTCTGCCGCGAAGGCCTGGACATCGGCACCCGCGCTTTCCTCCCGCACCTGCCGAACAACCTCGGCAGCGCCCGCGTGGCCGACCTGGGTTGCGGCAACGGTGTACTGGCGATCGCCAGCGCCCTGCAAAACCCAGACGCGCACTACACGCTGGTGGATGAGTCCTACATGGCCGTGCAATCGGCGGCCGAGAACTGGCAGGCCGCCCTGGGCGCTCGCGAGGTCGCCCTGCGCGCCGACGACGGCCTGGCCGGCCAGGCGCCGCAGTCGCTGGACGTGGTGCTGTGCAATCCGCCCTTCCACCAACAGCAGGTGGTCGGTGACTTCCTTGCCTGGCGCATGTTCCAGCAGGCGCGTGACGCCCTGGTCGTTGGTGGCGCGCTGTATATCGTCGGCAACCGCCATTTGGGCTATCACAGCAAATTGGCGAAGCTGTTCCGTGGCGTCGAGCAAGTCGCGGCCACGCCGAAGTTTGTGATTCTCAAAGCGCGCAAATAAAAAAAACCCTGCCGCTCTTGCGAGTGGCAGGGCTGAAAAGCCGGGCCGCGAGGCCCGGATTGGGATGTCAGTGGGTGGTCAGGCCGGCCGCGCTCATGAACATGCGCATCAGGCTGGCCACGACAAACAGGGCCAGCACGCTGCCGGTCCAGATCATCGCCAGCCACCCCAGGCGCCGCCACAACGGCTGTTTCTCGGCCTGTTCGATCTCGTGCAACGAAGGTTTGCCGGACATGAAACGACCCTCCTAGTGATAGCCGTCTTCGTGGGTGACCTTGCCGCGGAACACGTAGTAGCTCCAGAAGGTGTAGCCCAGGATGAACGGGATGATGAACAACGTGCCCACCAGCATGAAGCCCTGGCTTTGCGGCGGTGCAGCGGCGTCCCAGATGGAGACCGACGGCGGAATGATGTTCGGCCACAGGCTGATACCCAGGCCGCTGTAGCCGAGGAAGATCAGCACCAGCGTCAGCAGGAACGGCGTGTAGTGCGCATTTCGCGCCACCGCGCGGATCAAGCCGTACATGGTCACCAGTACCAGAATCGGCACCGGCAGGAACCAGAACAGGTTCGGCAGGGTGAACCAGCGCGAGGCGATTTCCGGGTGCGCCAGAGGTGTCCACAAGCTGACAACGCCGATTACCGCCAACACCACGAACGCCAATGGCCGCGCCAGGTTGTGCATCTGCTCCTGCAACTTGCCCTCGGTCTTCATGATCAGCCAGGTGCAGCCGAGCAAGGCATACGCGATGACCAGCGCAACGCCGCAGAACATCGTGAACGGCGTGAGCCAATCCAGCGAGCCCCCGGCAAACTGGCGGTCGACCACCGGAATGCCATCAATGAATGCCCCCAACGCCACACCCTGGAAGAAAGTCGCCGCAATGGAACCGCCGATAAACGCCTTGTCCCACAAGTGGCGCTTGTCGTCCTTGGCCTTGAAACGGAACTCGAAGGCCACGCCACGGAAGATCAGCCCGATCAACATCAGGATCAGTGGCAGGTAAAGCGCCGACAGCACCACCGAGTAGGCCAGCGGGAACGCGCCGAACAACGCCGCGCCGCCCAGCACCAGCCAGGTTTCGTTGCCGTCCCACACCGGGGCAACCGTGTTCATCATCACGTCACGGTCGACTTTGCCGGGAATGAACGGAAAGAGGATGCCGATACCCAGGTCGAAGCCGTCCATGACCACGTACATCATGATGCCGAAGATGATGATCACGGCCCAGATCAGCGGAAGATCAATACCCATCTCAATTCCCCTTGTGCTGAATGTGGGCGTGGTCGTCATCGCTGCCATCATCGGCGGCGGACAACGGACGGGCCGGCGTGCGTTTCTGGCCAGGGCCACCATGGGTTGGCTCGCTGCCTTCGTGGGTCTGCGGCCCTTTGCGCACCAGGCGCATCATGTAGCCCAGCCCTGCGCCGAACAGCGCGAAGTACACCACCACGAACAGCACCAGGGTGATCGTCATCTGCGCCAGGCTATGCCCGGAGGACGCATCCGCCGTGCGCATCAGGCCGTAGACCACCCACGGCTGGCGGCCGATTTCGGTGGTGAACCAGCCGGCGAGAATCGCGATCAGGCCGGACGGGCCCATCCACAGCGCCAGGTACAGGAACGGCCTGGAGGTGTACATCTTGTCGCCCCGGCGCAGCCAGAGGCTGAACAGGCCGGTGAATATCATCAGGAAGCCCAGGCCAACCATGACCCGGAACGACCAGAACACAATGGTCGAGTTGGGACGGTCTTCAGGCGGGAACTCCTTGAGCGCCGGCACCTGTTTATCCAGGGAGTGCGTCAGGATCAGGCTGCCCAGGTAAGGAATTTCGACCGCGTACTTGGTTTTTTCGGCCTTCATGTCGGGCAGGCCGAACAGGATCAGCGGCGTCGGCTCGTTGCCGATATTTTCCCAGTGGCCTTCAATCGCGGCGATCTTCGCCGGCTGGTGCTTGAGGGTGTTCAGGCCGTGGAAGTCACCGATCACCGCCTGGATAGGCGCCACGATCAGCGCCATCCACATTGCCATCGAGAGCATGGTGCGGATCGCAGGGTTGTCCTTGCCGCGCAGCAGGTGCCAGGCCGCCGACGAACCGACGAAGAACGCCGTGGCCACAAAGGCCGCCGTGGCCATGTGCATCAGCCGGTACGGGAAGGACGGGTTGAAGATCACCGCCAGCCAGTCGGTAGGAATCACGCGGCCGTCGACGATTTCAAAGCCTTGCGGGGTCTGCATCCAGCTGTTGGACGCAAGAATCCAGAAGGTCGAAATCAACGTACCGACGGCCACCATCACCGTGGCAAAGAAGTGCAGCTTGCGCCCCACCTTGTTCCAGCCGAACAGCATCACGCCGAGGAAACCCGCCTCCAGGAAGAAGGCCGTGAGCACCTCGTACGTCAGCAATGGCCCGGTTACCGCGCCGGCGAAGTCCGAGAAGCGGCTCCAGTTGGTGCCGAACTGGTAGGCCATGACCAGGCCCGAGACCACGCCCATGCCGAAGTTGACGGCAAAGATCTTCGACCAGAAATGGTAGAGGTCACGGTAGGTGTCGTTATGGGTCTTGAGCCACAAACCTTCCAGCACCGCAAGGTAACTGGCCAGGCCGATGGTGATCGCCGGGAACAGGATGTGGAACGAGATAGTGAATGCGAATTGAATTCGGGCGAGATCTAGCGCCTCCAAACCGAACATAAGTCTTCCTCTGTCAGGTAATACCGGCTGCTGGCTGGAAGCCTGCACCCACTGCCCCCACGGATATGGAGTGTGGCGAATTTCAATTCGTTTCTTTTTTTAACCAACCACGTAGGGAATCGGGCCTTTCGGCCTCCAGAACAATCCCGGGGCCGGTTTTGATCTGGATCAAGCATTGCTCAAAGAGTAGTCCCATTTTCGCTGTAGGACGGCGTGGTCTTTTGCCGCGTGACAGCTTGCCTCATGCCGGTGCACAGCAAACCCTTGCAACTATTTGTTACAGCATGATGCTAATCTCGCCGTTCCCTCTGCTCCCGACCTGAATTCCGATGCCTACGAGTGAACCTGCGTTGCTGTTGCGTCACCATCGCCCTTTCATCGCGTTCTGGCTGGCTCGGATTTTCACCGCCAGCGGTTTCCAGATGCTCACCGTGGCCATCGGCTGGAACCTCTACCAACTGACCGGCAACGTGCTGGACCTGGGCTTGGTCGGCCTGGTGGAATTCATCCCGCGCGTATTGTTCATGCTGCACACCGGGCATGTGGCCGATCGCTATGAGCGGCGCAAGGTCGCCGCCACCTGCCAGACCGTGCAGGCGCTGATTGCCTTGTCCCTGGCCATCGGCGGCCTGACCGGCAACGTGACGCGCGAGATGATCTTTATCCTCGCCTTCCTGCTGGGCGCCGCGCGTTCGTTTGAAATGCCGACCACCCAGGCGCTGCTGCCAAGCATCGTGCCCAGCGCGCTGTTCCCGCGGGCCGTGGCCTCGTCGCAATCGGCGCAGCAACTGGCAACCATCGTCGCGCCGGCCTTGGGCGGTTTGCTCTACGCATTCGGCAGCGTGTGGGTGTATGGCCCGACAGTGGCGCTGTACCTGATCGCCTGCGTGCTGACCCTCAACCTGCCCGCGCGCCAGACCCCGCTGAACAAAGCCAAGGCCACCATGGACTCGCTGCTGGCCGGGATTCGCTTTATCCGCAGCCGCCCGGACATCCTCGGCGCCATCTCTCTGGACCTGTTCGCCGTGCTGCTGGGCGGTGCCACCGCGTTGCTGCCGGTGTTTGCCAAGGACATCCTGCTGACCGGCGCCTGGGGCCTGGGCCTGCTGCGCTCGGCACCGGCGGTGGGTGCGTTGTTGATGTCGTTGTGGCTGGCGCGGTTCTCGGTGGACCGGCATGTCGGGCGCGTGATGTTTACTGCCGTCGGCGTGTTTGGCGTGGCGACCATCGCGTTCGGCCTGTCGACGTCGTTCTGGTTTTCCCTGGCGGTGCTGGTGGTGCTGGGCGCGGCGGACATGATCAGCATGGTGATCCGCGCGTCGTTCGTGCAACTGGAAACGCCGGATGAAATGCGCGGCCGCGTCAGTGCGGTCAACGGCCTGTTTATCGGCGCGTCCAATCAACTGGGCGAGTTCGAATCGGGGATCACCGCCCACTGGTTCGGCACCGTGCCCGCCGTGGTCATGGGCGGGATCGGCACGCTGCTGGTAACCGGGGTGTGGATAAAACTGTTCCCAACCCTGGCCAATCGCGACCGGATGCATGTGCCGGTGGAAGAGCCGAAGGCTGAAGCGGCGAAGGTCTGAGCACCGCCGCCTGACTGGGTGCAGGACTACAAAAAAATGTGGGAGCGGGCTTGCTCGCGAATGCGGTGCGTCAGTCGATACATTCACTGACTGACGCTCCGATTTCGCGGGCAAGCACGCTCCCACAGTGGTTTTGAGGTGCGTGCTAGAGCACCTTATCCAGGGTGATAGGGAAGTCGCGTACCCGTTTGCCGGTAGCGTGATAAATCGCATTCGCCACCGCCGCCGCCACCCCGACAATGCCGATTTCCCCCACGCCCTTGGAGCCCAAAGCATTGACGACGTCGTCGTGTTCTTCGACAAAGATCACGTCAATCTCGCCAATGTCGGCATTCACCGGGATGTGGTACTCGGCCAGGCTGTGGTTCATGTAGCGCCCCAGGTGATGGTCGATCTGCGTCTCTTCATGCAGCGCCATGCCAATGCCCCACACCACGCCGCCGAGGATCTGGCTGCGGGCCATCTTCGGATTGACCACGCGACCGGCGGCAATCGCGCTGACCACGCGGCTGACCTTGATGGTGCCCAGGTCTTCATCGACCCGCACTTCCACAAATACCGCCGAGTGAGTGGCCGTGGCGTAGCCCTCGCGTTTTTTGTCGGGCTCGCTGTCGACCTGCACTTGCAGCGCGTCCTCACCGCTGTCTTTAACCAGTTGGGCCAACGACACACTCACATCGCCTGTGTGCAATTGGCCGTCTTCAAAGCGCACGGACTCGGCGTCCTTGAACACCGGATACGTCTGGCGGGCAACCTTCAGCAGTTTGGCGTTCAGCGCTTCGCATGCCTGTTGCACGGCGGTGCCGACGGACGACACGGTAAACGAGCCGCCCTGCAAAGGCGCGGTGGGCAAGGACGAATCCCCCAGCAAAAACTGGATATCGCCCATCGCCACACCACTGGCCTGCGCGGCAATCTGGGTCATCACCGTGTAAGTGCCGGTGCCGATATCGGTGGTGGCGCTGCTTACTGTCAATTTGCCTTCAGCGTCGATGCTCGCCTTGGCGCTGGCCTTCATCTGCATGGCTTCCCACACACCACCGGCCATGCCCCAGCCGATCAACTGGTTGCCGTCACGCATGCTGCGTGGCTCCGGGTTGCGCTGGCCCCAACCGAAGCGTTCGGCGCCTTCGCTGTAGCACTCGCGCAGGGCTTTGCTCGACCAGGGTTTGTCTTCGTTCTGGTTGCGCTCGGCGTAGTTGATCAAGCGCAATTGCACCGGGTCCATGCCCAAGGCGCAGGCCAGTTCGTCCATGGCGCACTCCAGGCCGATCACGCCCAGCGCGGCGCCTGGCGCGCGCATGTCCAGCGGCGTGTACACATCCAGCGGCACCAGGTTGTAGGTCAGTTGCACGTTGTCGCAGTGGTAGAGCATGCCGCTCCATTCCACCACGTGCTCGCTGAAGTCTTCAAAGCGTGAGGTCTGGCCAATCGCAGTGTGCCCCAACGCCAGCAGCCGACCGTTGGCGGCGGCGCCCATCTGCAACCGCTGCAAGGTGCGCGGTCGGTAGCCAAAGGTGAACATCTGTTGACGCGTCAGGGTGACGCGCACCGAACGCTTGAGCGCCAAGGACGCCATCACCGCCAGGGGCAACTGGTATTGCGGGCGCAGGCCGGAACCGAAAGCGCCGCCGACGAACGCGGCAAAAATCCTCACCTGGCTCTTGTCCAGGCCGAAGATTTTTTGCACATAGGCCTGGCAGTTCTGCGGGCCCTGGGTTTTGTCGTGGATATGCAGGGTGCCGTCCGGTTGATACAGCACCGTACTGGCGTGGGGTTCCATCGGGTTGTGGTGTTCGATGGGCGTGCTGTAGTGCACGTCGAGGCTGACGGCGGCCGCGCTCCATTCGGCCTGGAAGTTGCCGCGGGGTGCGGGCGGCGTTTGCGGCGAGGGGTGCGCCTGCTCCTGCATGGCCAGCAAGTCGGTTTCAAAGGCTTCGCTTGCGTACTCGATCTCGACCAGAGAACCGGCGTGTCGCGCCAGCTCCAGGTTGTCGGCAATCACCAGCGCCAAGGGCTGGCCGCTATAAAGGACGCGGTCGTTGTAGAGCGGGCGAAACGGCGAGCCATCCGCCGCATCGTCGTCGGCGAACGCGTCATCGTAGCTGGCAAGCTTGGGGCGATTGTGGTGATCCAGCACCATGACCACGCCCGGCAGCGCCAGGGCCTTTGAGGCATCGATCTTGATAACCCGGCCCTTGGCGATGGTGCTGGAGACCACACTGCCGTGCAGCAAGTCATTGCCTGGAAACTCGCCGGCATAGCGCGCCTGGCCGGTGACCTTGAGCAGACCGTCGACGCGGTCCAGAGGTTTGCCGATAGCGGTCATGGGCGTTCTCCTGCGACTGCGGCGTCGCTCAGGGCGCGAATAATTGCACGGCGCGCCAGCTTGATCTTGAAGCCGTTGTGTTCCAGCGGTACGGCGTCTTGCAGCAAGGCGTCGGCGGCGTTGCTGAAGGTTTCGCGGCTGACCGTCTGGCCAATCAGCGAGGCTTCCACCGCGCGGTCACGCCAAGGCTTGTGCGCCACGCCACCAAGCGCAACGCGGGCGTCGATGATTTGGTCGCCGTCCAGTTCGAGGGCGGCAGCCACGGAGACCAGGGCAAACGCGTAAGAGGCGCGGTCGCGGATTTTCAGGTAATGACTGTGACTGGCCAGCTGGTTGGCGGGCAGCTCGATGGCGGTAATCAACTCATCGTCGGCCAGCAGGTTGTCGCGCTGCGGCGTATCGCCGGGCAGTCGATGGAAGTCAGCAAATTCGATGACCCGCGCACCTGCGCGGCCTTCGACATGCACCCGCGCGTCCAGCGCCGCCAAGGCGACGCACATGTCCGACGGGTGCGTGGCCACGCAGTGTTCGCTGGCGCCGAGGATCGCGTGGATACGGTTCAAGCCGGTGCGCGCCGGGCAGCCGCTACCGGGTTCGCGCTTGTTGCAGGGCACGCTGGCGTCATAGAAGTAGTAGCAGCGGGTGCGCTGCAACAAGTTGCCGCCGGTGCTGGCCATGTTGCGCAACTGCGGCGAGGCTCCGGCCAGGATGGCCTGGGACAGCAGTGGGTAACGCGCCTCGATCACGGGGTGCCAGGCCAGGTCGGCGTTGCTCACCAACGCGCCAATCATCACGCCGCCACTGGCGGTTTCTTCAACGCCCTGCAGCGGCAGGCCGGTGATATCGATCAAGTGCTCGGGGCGGCTGATGTTTTCTTTCATCAGGTCCAGCAGGTTGGTGCCACCGGCGATAAAGCGTGAAGCCGCGCTGCTCATGTGCACGGCCTCGTGCACATCGGCTGGCTTGCTGTACTGGAAAGGGTTCATTGCTCACCTCCCTGAGCACGGCAGGCCGGCAAGGCGTCTTCGATGGCATCACGGATGTTGCTGTAGGCGCCGCAGCGGCACAGGTTGCCGCTCATCAGCTCCTGGATCTGCGCGGTGTCGTGGGCGCGGCCTTCATTGGCCAGGCCCACGGCGGAGCAGATCTGCCCTGGGGTGCAGTAGCCGCACTGAAAGGCGTCATGCTTGATAAACGCCTGCTGCATCGGGTGCAACACGTCGCCGTCGGCCAGGCCTTCGATGGTGGTCAACTCGGCGCCATCGCACATCACCGCCAGGGTCAGGCAGGCGTTTACGCGTTTACCGTCGCGCAACACTGTGCAGGCACCGCATTGGCCGTGGTCGCAGCCTTTTTTACTGCCGACCAGGTCCAACTGTTCGCGCAGCAGGTCCAGCAAGGTGGTCCAGGGCAACACATCAAGTTGGCAGTCCTGGCCGTTCAGGGTCAGACGAATCGGGTGGCTGACGAACGGTCTGGCCGCCGCGCCATTGGGGGTTGCGCTCATAAACACCTCACGGGTTGGGGTATATCCGCGGCGTTCAGGAAAGTCGCCGTCTCAGGGGTACGACTTCCCGGGGTATTGAGCGTTCAAGAGGATTGATCAGCGGATGTTGAACATCGTCGTCAGCGGGGTTTGCGAGCCGTTGATCGAAGAATTGCTGTACTCGAACCAGCCAGGGGCCTGGACGTTCAGGTCAAACACATAGATGTAGCCCATCACCGTGCCCACGCCATGACAGGCCTGGCTGATGTTGCCGACCTGGCATATCGGCGAGCGTTGCCCGTTCAACTCTGCGCCATCGAAACGGCCCATCGGGCTTTTGCCCAGGCCGACTTCCATCACCGACACCTTGGTTGGCCCGCGATGGGTGCACATCTGCGTGCTGGTCGCGCGCTCCGGGATGGTTTCAGCGCAACCGGCAGATTCCACTTTGAACACGCGCACCTCGCTCAATGCCGGTGCAGTCGCGCCCCAAGCCGGTGCCGCCAGCCCCAGGCCGATTATGGCGAACAGAGCTAGACTGCTGGCGTTGGCTTTTTTCATGCTGTTGACGACTCTGGATTAAACGTCGGCGCAGTATGCCTCAAGGCCATCCACCCACAAAACCAAGCCTATGCGCCATTGGCCTTCGGCTGCTGGTATGATGCGCCGCTTTTTCCGATCCTCTCTGAAACCACAGGCGCTTGGCGCAGTTTGTGCTTTGACTTAGAGGTCAACAAATAACGACGCAAAATAGCGTCACAGGGAGCCGGCATGCTGGAAAAGCTGTTTCAACTCAAAGCACACAACACCAACGTGCGCACCGAGATTCTTGCGGGGATCACGACCTTTCTGGCCATGGCCTACATTCTGTTCGTGAACCCGAGCATCCTTGGCGAGACCGGCATGGACAAGGGCGCGGTGTTTGTCGCGACCTGCCTGGCCGCCGCCATCGGTTCGACCGTGATGGGCCTGATCGCCAACTACCCGATCGCACTGGCGCCGGGCATGGGCCTCAACGCCTTCTTTACCTACACCGTGGTGCTGCACATGGGCCACACCTGGCAAGTGGCGCTGGGCGCGGTGTTCATTTCGGCGGTGCTGTTCTTCCTGCTGTCGATCTTCCGCATCCGTGAGTGGATCATCAACAGCATCCCCTTGCCCCTGCGCTCGGCGATTGCCGCCGGTATCGGCCTGTTCCTGGCGCTGATCGCCCTGCACAACGCTGGTATCGTGGTCGGCAACCCGAACACCCTGGTGGGCCTGGGCGACCTGAAACAACCGGCGCCTATCCTGGCCACCTTTGGTTTTATCCTCATCGTTGCGCTGGAAGCCCTGGCCGTACGCGGTGCAGTGCTGATCGGCATTCTGGCCGTGACCATTGTCTCGATCCTGTTGAATGTCACCCCGTTCGGCGGCGTGATCTCGATGCCACCGTCCCTGGCCCCGACCTTCCTGCAGCTGGATATCAAAGGCGCGCTGGATATCGGCCTGGTCAGCGTGATCTTCGCGTTCCTGTTCGTTGACCTGTTCGACAACTCCGGCACCCTGATCGGCGTCGCCAAGCGCGCCGGCCTGATGGGCAAGGACGGCCACATGCCAAAAATGGGCCGTGCGCTGATCGCCGACAGCACCGCGGCCATGGCCGGTTCGCTGCTGGGTACGTCGACCACCACCAGCTACATCGAGTCCGCTGCAGGCGTGAGCGCCGGTGGCCGTACCGGTTTGACCGCCATCGTGGTCGCGATCCTGTTCCTGCTGGCGCTGTTTTTCTCGCCACTGGCGGCCAGCGTTCCGGCCTTCGCCACCGCGCCTGCGTTGTTGTTCGTGGCCGTGCTGATGACCTCGGGCCTGGCCGAAATCGACTGGGATGACATTACGGTTGCAGCGCCGGTGGTGATCACCGCCCTGGCGATGCCCTTCACTTACTCCATCGCCAACGGCATCGCCTTCGGTTTCATCGCCTGGACCGCCATCAAGCTGCTTTCGGGCCGCTACCGTGAGCTGAACCCGGCACTGGTGATCCTGTCGATTCTGTTTGTGATCAAGCTGGGCTGGTTCAACGCATGACTTTTGACGCCGCAAGCTACACCGCTCAACTGCAAGACAAGGTCACGCGCTTGCGTGACCTGCTGGCACCGTTCGACGCCCCCGAGCCACAGGTCTTCGATTCGCCGCTGCAGAACTTCCGCTTGCGTGCGGAGTTCCGCCTGTGGCGCGAAGGCGGCGAGCGCCACTACGCGATGTTTTCCCAGGACGACAAGCGCACGCCGATTCTGATCGAAGCATTCCCGATTGCCAGCCAGCGCATCAACCAGTTGATGCCGCAACTCAAGGCCGCCTGGCAAGCCAGCGCGGCCTTGAGCCACAAGCTGTTCCAAGTGGAGTTCCTCACTACCCTGGCCGGCGACGCGATGATCACCCTGTGCTACCACCGCCCGCTGGACGAGCATTGGCACGCGGCCGCCAACCAACTCGCTGCCGACTTGAATGTCAGCATCATCGGCCGCTCCAAGGGCAAACGTGATGTGATCGGCCACGACTACGTGGTGGAAAAACTCGACGTCGGCGGGCGCACGTTCAGCTATCGCCAACCCGAAGGCGCATTCACTCAGCCCAACGGCACGGTGAACCAGAAGATGCTCAACTGGGCGTATGAAGCCTTGGGCGATCGCCCGGATGATTTGCTGGAGCTGTACTGCGGCAACGGCAACTTCACCCTGCCGCTGGCGACCCGTGTGCGTAAAGTGCTGGCGACCGAAATCAGCAAGACCTCAGTGAATGCGGCGTTGAGCAACCTCGATGAAAACGCGGTGGATAACGTCACCCTGGTGCGCCTGTCGGCTGAAGAACTCACCGAGGCGCTCAACGAAGTGCGCCCGTTCCGCCGCCTGCATGGCATCGACCTGAAAAGCTACGAATTCGGCAGCGTGTTCGTCGACCCGCCACGCGCCGGCATGGACCCGGACACCTGCGAGCTGACGCGGCGCTTTGACAACATCCTCTACATCTCCTGCAACCCGGAGACGTTGGCGGCGAACATTGCGCAACTGCATGACACGCACCGGATTACCCAGTGTGCGATGTTTGACCAGTTTCCATGGACGCACCATATGGAATCCGGCGTATTGCTGACCCGCCGGTAACCCGTCTCACACGCGTGCGACCGCCATTGGCAAGGGCGGTCGCCGACCACCGAAAACTCCCGCGCGCTGATTTACGGTTCGATAATCGAACAGATCCGCCGCCGTCAATTGACCAAATTAACCATCCAGTACATTTTATCTCCACAACCAATAATAACTGTGGAGATACCCCAAAATGCCGCCCATCGTGCTGGTGCTCAACGGCCCCAATCTCAACCTGCTCGGCACCCGCGAGCCCGCCACCTACGGCCATGAAACCCTGGCCGACATCGCCGCCCTGTGCGGGCGCAGCGCGGAAAAACTCGGGCTGAAAATCGAATTCCGCCAGACCAACCACGAAGGCGAACTGCTCGACTGGATCCACGGCGCCCGCGCCCGTTGCGCCGGCATTGTGATCAACCCGGCAGCCTGGACCCACACCTCGGTAGCGATTCGCGACGCACTGGTGGCCAGCGAAGTGCCGGTGATCGAGGTGCATTTATCCAACGTGCACGCGCGTGAGGCGTTTCGGCATCACTCGTTTGTGTCGCCCATTGCCAAGGCGGTGCTCGCCGGGTTCGGCAGCCATGGTTACCACCTGGCCCTGGAACACTTCAGCCACACGTTGAAAGGGTGAGGCCTATGAAACCGCGCATCCTCGCCGGCCTGATCGGCGCAGGTATCCAAGCCTCCCGCACGCCTGCCCTGCATGAGCAGGAAGGTGATGCCCAGGGCTTGCGCTACCTGTATCGCCTGATCGACCTGGAACCGCTGCAACTGAATATTGATGCCCTGCCCGACCTGCTGCACGCCGCCGAGAGGATGCAGTTCACCGGTTTGAACATTACCTACCCGTGCAAACAGGCGATTCTGCCGTTGCTCGACGAATTGTCCGACGAAGCCAGGGGCATTGGCGCGGTCAACACCGTGGTGTTCAAGAACGGCAAACGCATCGGCCACAACACCGACTGCCTGGGCTTCGCCGAAGGATTCCGACGCAATTTGAATGACGTCGCGCGCCAGCATGTCGTGCAGATGGGTGCCGGCGGTGCGGGCGCGGCGGTGGCCCACGCGCTGCTGGCCGAGGGCGTGCACCACCTGAGCATTTTCGACGTGGACGTGACCCGCGCTCGGGACCTGGTGGATAACCTTGCCCAGCGTTTCGGCGCCGGGCGCGCGCAGGTCGGCAACCACCTGGAAAGCGCCATGGCCGAGGCCGATGGGCTGGTCAACACCACGCCGATGGGCATGGCCAAGCTGCCCGGCACGCCGGTGCCTGCCCATCTGTTGCGGGCGGCATTATGGGTCGCAGAAATCGTGTATTTCCCGCTGGAAACCGAGCTGCTACGCGATGCCCGCGCCTTGGGCTGCCGCACGCTGGATGGCGGCAACATGGCGGTGTTTCAGGCGGTAAAAGCGTTTGAGCTGTTCAGTGGTGAGAGGCCGGATGCGCAGAGGATGTTGGCGCACTTCCAGAGCATGAATACCTGACTGCCGAAACCCAATCCAAGAAATGTGGGAGCTGGCTTGCCTGCGATAGCGCTTGAACAGTCAATATTGATGTGGCTGACACACCGTCATCGCAGGCAAGCCAGCTCCCACAGGATTTAGGCTTGCAGGTAACGCATCACCGCTTCACAAATCATCTCCCGATGCCGCTGTTTAACCGCCTCGTCCGACAACCCGATCTGAAAGATCTCACTGAACGTATGGCGGTTGGACACTCGGTAAAAGCTGAACGAGTTGATCAGCAGGTGCACGTCCAACGGGTCCAGCCCTTGGCGGAACACGCCCATCTCAACGCCGCGCTGCAAGGTGGCGCCAAGCGCTTCGAGAATATTGCTGTTCATCGCCTTGATCGAATCCGAACGCTTCACGTATTCGGCGTTGTTGATGTTTTCGATGCAGACGATGCGCACGAAATCCACGTTCTGGTCATGGTGATCAAAGGTGAATTCCACCAACCGACGAATCGCTTCGCGCGGTTCCAGGGCGGTGAGGTTCATGCGGGTTTCAGTATTGCGAATGTCGCCGTAGAGCTTCTCCAGCACCTCGACGTATAACTGCTCCTTGCTGCCGAAGTAGTAATAAATCATGCGTTTGGAGGTGTGGATGCGTTCGGCAATGGCATCCACGCGAGCGCCGGACAGGCCCTGCTGGACAAACTCGACGATCGCTTCCTGCAGGATGTTTTCGCGGGTCTTTTCCGGGTTGTTCTTACGACTCTTGCGCGGTGCGTCTGACACAGCGGAGAGGTCGGGGGTCAGGGTCATGGTGCGCTCACGGCCATTTTTGTTGTGCAGGCCGCGATTATGGGCCGAGGCGCTTCCCGAAGGAAGCACCTGGCCGCGCCGTCATAACCGTGCTTGTCGCGGCGCCCCGCTACGCGATTTGGCCATCGCCGCCAGGCGCACTGCCACGTTGGCTGCGCCATACCCGGCATAGCCGTTTTTGCGCTGGATGATCTCGAAGAAAAACCGCCCTTCGAACGGCTCGGTGTACACATGAAACAGCTCACCGCCCTGAGCGTCACGGTCGTACAGCACGTTGTAGTACGCCAGCTCGCTGAGGAACTCGTCGTCGAAATCAAAGCGTGCCGCCAGGTCGTCGTAGTAGTTGAGCGGGATGTCCAGCAAAGGCACACCTGCCTCTTTAGCCCGACTCACCTCAGCGAAAATATCCGCACAGTCGAAGGCAATGTGGTGCACACCCGAGCCGCGGTAGCTCGACAGCGCGTGGGAAATCGCCGTGTTGCGGTTCTCGGAAATGTTCAACGGCAGGCGAATCGAGCTGCAACGGCTGCGCAGCGCGCGGCTTTTCACCAGGCCGTAGGGGTCAGGCAGCACCACTTCATCATCGGCTTCGAAATCCAGCAGGCTCTTGTAGAACAACACCCAACTGTCGAGGCTGTCGGCGGGCAAGGCCATGGCCATATGGTCAATGCGCAGCAGGCCGCCGCTTGAGGTGGTAGTCGGTTGCAGATTGAAGTCGGTGCCGTACAGCCCGCCTGCGTTCTGATCCACCAGGTAAATCAGGCTGCCGTCCGGCGCACGCACGGCGGCCAGTTCCAGTTCATTTGGCCCTACAAGCCCCCGATAGGGCTGGCCCTTGTAGGCCACCGCGCGCTGCAACGCCTTGGCGCTGTCCTTGACCCGAATCGCAGTGGCGCACAGCGACGGCCCGTGAGCTTCGAAAAAGTTGTGGGCAAAAGAATAGGGTTCGCAATTGAGGATCAAGTTGATATCGCCCTGGCGCAACAGGCTCACGCTCTTGGAACGGTGCTGCCCGGCCTTGACGAAACCCAAGCGCTCCAGCCACTGCGTGAGCTTGGCAGCGAGGTTTTCATCCACGGCAAACTCAAGAAATTCGATGCCGTCGTACTCGCTGGCGGCCGGCGTATCAAACAGCAGGTCGACCGGTTGAGCAGGCGCTTGCTGCTTGAGGCGCTCGCGGGTTTTCTCTTCCAGGTACAACAGCGAGCGCAGGCCATCCGCCGCATTCGCCCGCGTCGGGGCTGCGCGAAAGCCATCGTTGAAAATTTCCAGAGACAACGGCCCGCTGTAGCCACTCTGGATAATCGGCGCGAGAAACCCCGCCAGATCGAACTCGCCCTGCCCCGGGAAGCAGCGGAAATGCCGGCTCCACTCCAGCACGTCCATGGCCAGGATCGGCGCGTCGGCCATTTGCACAAAGAAGATTTTATCGCCCGGGATCTGGGCGATTGCACTCGGGTCGCCCTTGAGCGACAGGGTGTGAAAGCTGTCGAGCAACACGCCAAGGCTCGGGTGGTCGATCTGGCGCACCAGGTTCCACACCTGCTGCCAGGTATTCACGTGCTTGCCCCAGGCCAGCGCTTCATAGCCGATGCGCAGGCCACGGCGGCCGGCGTGCTCGGCGAGCAGGCTGAGGTCGTCGAGCAGAATCTGCTCATCGCCGACGCAATCGGCCGAGGCGTTGCTGCACACCAGCACCAGGTCGGTGCCCAGTTCCTGCATCAAGTCGAACTTGCGCTCGGCGCGCTCCAGGTTGCGCGCCAGGCGGTCGCGGCGGCAGCCTTCAAAGTCGCGAAACGGCTGGAACAAGGTGATGGCGATACCCAGGTCGGCGCACATCTGCCGGACTTCCCGTGGGCTACCGTCGTAATACAGCAGATCGTTTTCGAAGATTTCCACACCATCAAACCCAGCAGCGGCGATGGCTTCGAGTTTTTCCGGCAGGGTTCCACTCAAGGAAACAGTGGCAATGGAGCGTTGCATGGGGCGACTCCCGACAAATGAGGCTCGTCTTATTTACGGCAAATTATTGGCCGCTAAACTGTGCACAGCAATTGAAATGTACGAACCGGTTAGTTTTTTGGGCGATTATCGAACAAAATGGTAATCCGCGAATTGACGAGTTTTTAGCCACTGCGCACCATCGAACACGTATCAAGACCCAGAACACACCATAAAAATTTCAAAAAAACGGGTACGACCTCATGCCTTCGCAAACTCCCGCCGTGGCCGTGCGCCACAGCAATCCGCACAGCGGCATCGGCGACAAAATCCGCGGCGCCATGGCCGTGGGCAAAACCCGCTGGGGCATGCTGGCCCTGGTGTTCTTCGCCACCACCCTGAACTACATCGACCGCGCCGCGCTGGGCGTGATGCAACCGATCCTCGCCAAGGAGATGAGCTGGACGGCGATGGACTACGCCAACATCAACTTCTGGTTTCAGGTCGGCTACGCCATCGGCTTTGTGCTGCAAGGCCGGCTGATTGACCGAATTGGCGTGAAGCGCGTGTTTTTCTGCGCCGTGTTGCTGTGGAGCATCGCCACGGGCGCCCATGGCCTGGCGACGTCGGCCGTCGGCTTTATGGTCTGCCGCTTCGTTCTCGGGCTGACCGAGGCCGCCAACTACCCGGCCTGCGTCAAGACCACGCGGTTGTGGTTCCCGGCCGGTGAGCGCGCGGTGGCCACCGGTATTTTCAACGCCGGCACCAATGTGGGCGCGATGATGACGCCGATGCTGCTGCCATTGATCCTTCACGTGTGGGGCTGGCAGGCGGCGTTCCTGTGCATGTCGGCACTGGGCGGGATCTGGCTGGTGTGCTGGGGCCTGAAGTACTACAACCCGGAAGACCATCCGACGGTCAAAAAATCCGAATTGGACTACGTGCTACAGGAAGTCGAACCGGAGCAACCCAGCGTGCCTTTCAGCCGCATCCTGCGCATGCGCGGCACCTGGGCCTTCGCCCTCGCCTACGCACTGACCGCGCCGGTGTTCTGGTTCTACCTGTACTGGCTGCCACCGTTTCTGAACCAGCAATACAACCTGGGCATCAACGTGACCCAAATGGGCATCCCGCTGATCATCATTTACCTGACAGCCGACTTCGGCAGCGTGGGTGGGGGGATTCTGTCGTCATTCCTGATCGGCCGTGGGATGAATCCGATCAAGGCGCGGCTGTTGTCGATGCTGCTGTTTGCCTGCTGCATCGTCGGCGTGATCATGGCCGCCGGCTCCAGCCAATTGTGGGTCGCGGTGTTCGCCATCTCCCTGGCCATCGGCGCGCACCAGGCCTGGACCGCCAACATCTGGAGCCTGGTGATGGACTACACGCCCAAGCACATGATGAGCACGGTGTTCGGTTTCGGCGGCATGTGCGCAGCCATCGGCGGCATGTTCATGACGCAGATCGTCGGCCACATCCTCACGGTCACGAACAACAACTACACCGTGCTGTTCACCCTGATCCCGGCGATGTACTTCATCGCGCTGACCTGGATGTACTTCATGGCGCCGCGCAAGATTCCAACCGTCGAGGCTTGATTCAGCGCCGCCGCTGCTGCCAGGCAGCGGCCAACCCACTCATGCAGATCACCCCGATGCCGACCACCGTGGTCATGTCGGGGGTATGGTTGAACACCAGCCAGCCCAACAACCCCGCAAACACGATCTGGCAATAGCCGAACGGCGCCAGCAAGGCCGGCGCCGCAAAGCGGAAGGCCTGGGTCAACATCAAGTGCGCGGTCATGCCGCACGTGCCCAGCGCCAGCATCAGCACGCCATGCCACACCGTGGGCAACTGCCAGAAGAACGGCACCATCGCACTCATCACCAGGGTATTGCACAGGCCAGCGAAAAAGTTACTGGTGGTCGGCGTGTCGTATTGGCTGAGGATGCGCGTGAGCAGCTGGTAGAAGCAGAAGAACAACGCCGAACACAGCGGCAGCAGCACCGCAGGGGTGAACAGCTCACCGCCGGGGTGGATGATGATCAGCACGCCGACAAACCCGCAGATCACCGCCAGCCATTGGCCACGTGTCACGTGTTCACCTAGCAAGGGCACTGACAATGCTGTCACCAGGATCGGCGCCAGGAAGTTCACCGCCGTGGCTTCCGCCAAGGGGATGTAATGCAGCGCCGCGGTAAAAAACAGGCTGGTCCCCAGCAGGCACAACGCACGCACCACCTGCATGCCCGGGCGTTTGCTGCGCAGTACGCGCAAGCCCGACTGCGGCAGGAAAATGCCGGCCATCAGCAAGGTGTGCACCAGGTACCGCGCCCACACCACCATCACGATCGGGTAGAACCCGGCCAGGTATTTGGACAAGGCGTCGTGGCTGGAAAACAGAAACGTTGCCACCACAATCAGCAAAATGCCTTTGAAGGGATGGTTGACGCCGGAAAGGGGTGTACTGACAGTCATTGAATTCTCTTGCATGGCGGGCTGAATGCTGAGCACTGAACACGCAAGCGCTCAACCCGGTAATCTAGCAGGCGGGCCTGCGTGCGCCCCAAGAGCATAACCAAACAGCGTGCGAACAGCGCACTAAATCACCGGATTCGAGTCCAACGCTGCACCTTTGCCCGCGCGTTGCACTTTTTAACCAAGGCCTTGCCGCTATGAAAAAGACACTCTTTGCTCTTTCTGCTCTCGTCCTGCTCACTGCTTGTAACCAAGAGTCCAAAGAAGCACCCAAGCCCGCCCCGGCCTCGGTGCAGGCCACCCTGGTACCGGCCACGCCGCCCACCGACAAATGGGTCGGCAAGTGGATCGGCGTCGAAGGCCTGAACCTGACCATCGCCAAGGACGACAGCATCGGCCGCGGCCACTACGTTCTGACCATGAAGTACGGCCTTGACGCCGACGACGAAGGCACCTTCAAAGGTGAAGCCAACGAAGACGGTATCGCCTTTACCCGCCCGGACGGCCCGCAACAATTGAGCGCCGGTGACGGTGAAGCCACTGGCCTGAAATGGCTGGCGGATAAAAAGGACTGCCTGATCGTCGATACCGGCGAAGGCTATTGCCGCGACTGACCCAATCAAGCTGACACAACTTTCATCTGGCGCCCCTGCCTGCACGGCCTGACAGCAGCAATACTAGGCAACTCTTGTTGCTTGTCGGACAGCCGGGCTGGCGCCATTCATACGCACCAACAACACTGCTCTTACAAAAGTGTTCGACAGGTTTAACGAGAGGATTGCCCCATGCTATGGAAAAAAGGCCGACGCAGCGACAACGTGGTAGATGCCCGCGATGACAGTGGCGGCGGCGGTGGCGGCATGCGGTTTGGCGGCGGCAAGGGGCTGAGCCTGACGGCAATTGTGCTGATCGTCGGTATTGGCTGGCTGACCGGCCAGGACCCGCTGCAGATCCTCGGCCAGTTGACCGGCCAGGCGGAGCAAGCGCCGTCAGTGAGCACGCAGTCGCGCCAGGCACCGCCGGCCAATGACCAGCAGGCCGATTTCGTCCGCGCGATTCTGGGTGACACTGAAGACACCTGGGGCCAGGTGTTCAAGGAAAACGGGTTGGTCTACAAGAACCCGAAACTGATTCTGTTCCGTGGTCGGGTCAATTCCGCCTGCGGTGGCGCCACCTCGGCCAGCGGCCCGTTTTATTGCCCGGCTGACCAGCAGGTGTATTTGGACCTGGATTTCTTCCGGGAAATGTCGCAGCGCTTCCAGGCCGCCGGCGATTTCGCCCAGGCCTACGTGATCGCCCACGAAGTCGGGCACCACGTGCAAACGCTGCTGGGCATCTCGGCCAAGATTCAAGCCGCGCGCCAGCAGGGCCGCCAGATGCAAGGCGACGGCGGCCTCCTGGTACGCCAGGAACTGCAAGCCGACTGCTTCGCCGGGGTGTGGGCCAACCGTGCGCAAAAACGCCTGAACTGGCTGGAGCCCGGCGATATCGAAGAAGCACTGAATGCGGCCAACGCCATCGGCGATGACCGTTTGCAACAGCAGGGTCAGGGCCGCGTGGTGCCGGACTCGTTTACCCACGGCACCTCTGCGCAGCGCGTTCGCTGGTTCAAAACCGGCTTCGCAGCGGGCCAGATCACTCAATGCGACACTTTTACAGCGAAGAGTCTTTAGATGAATAAACGATTGGGATTGCTGTTCGGCGTGATGATTGCCTGTTCCTCCTCCACCTGGGCCGCCGAGAAAGAACACGGCGTCAAGGTGGTCAGCCCCGATCGTTTCCACCTGGACGCCGGTGACCTGAGCCTGGGCTTGAGCCAGGACTGGAACCAGCCGCTGCCCAACGTGACCCGCGCGCTGATCATCGTGCATGGCCGCCTGCGCAATGCACAGACCTACCTGCAAAGCGGCGAAGATGCCGCCGAAAACGCCGGGATTGCGGCCAAAACCCTGGTGATCGCGCCGCAATTTCTCAACGAGTCCGACATAAAGCGCAACCACTTGGGCAGCCAGGTGCTGCGCTGGAACGGCAATGACTGGATGGCCGGCGACGCCTCGACGGGCCCTGGCCAGCTCAGTTCCTACGGCGCGCTGGACCAGATCATCAAGCACCTGGGCAACCGCAAGCTGTTCCCGGCGTTGAAGGAAATCGTAGTGGCCGGCCATTCCGGCGGCGGCCAGGTGGTGCAGCGTTTCGCCCTCACCGGCCACGACCACCCGCTGCTGCAAACCGAAGGCATCAGCCTGCGTTATGTGGTGGCCAACCCGTCGTCCTACGCCTATTTCAGCCCGCAACGCCCGGTGACATTCGACACGGCCAGTTGCCCTGGCTTCAACGACTGGAAGTACGGCATGCAAAACCTGCCGGACTACGCCAAGGGCCAGAGTGCCCAGCAGCTTGAGCAGGCTTACGTGTCACGCGACATCACCTACTTGCTCGGCCAGCAGGACACCGACCCGAACCACCCGGCGCTGGATAAAAGCTGCGAGGCCGAAACCCAGGGTGCGTATCGCCTGATTCGTGGGCACAACTATTTTGACTACCTCAAGCAGCGTCATCCGCAGCTGACTCAGAGGTTGGTGGAAGTGCCAGGGGTGGGGCACGATGGGGATAAGATGTTTACTTCGCCTGAGGGTGAGAAGGTGTTGTTCCCTAAATAAAAACAGCTGACGAAACCGGATAGAAATGTGGGAGCGGGCTTGCTCGCGAAGGCGGATTTTCAGTCGACTCATCAGTGACTGATCCACCGCTTTCGCGGGCAAGCCCGCTCCCACATTGGCTCTTCAGTGCCTGGTTTAGATCATCCGGCGCAGCACCGCACAATCTTCAGCATGCCAATCCGCCAGTTCCGGCCACGGGTTCTCCGGCACGTTAACCAATACCGTCTTGGCTCCTGCCGCCCGCCCGCAATCGAGGTCAAAGCGGTAATCCCCGACCATCACCATTTCGCCCGGCGAAACCTCCCAAGCTTCTGCCAGTTTCAGCAACCCACCCGGGTCCGGCTTGGGCGGCGCATCTTCACGCCCCAGCACATCGTCGACGGCAAAGCAGTCCGCCAGGCCAATCGCTTGCAGGGTGATGTGCGCCAGCTCGCGCGCATTGCGCGTCAGGATGCCCAGGCGATACCCGCGCCCGGCCAGCTCGCGCACCAGCTCCACCGCGCCCACGGCGGCAACCGAACCGAGTGCCAATTCGCGCTCATGCTCCAATAACCACGCGTGCTTGGCCGCCGCCACGTCCGCCGGCAAGGCCGCCAGGTGCGTGAGGATGTCGTCTTCGGGCGGAATCTCCAGGGCCACGCGGATCGCCGCAAAATCATGCACGGCCACCGTGAGGGTGCCGTCCATGTCAAACACCCAATGCTTAACCTCCGACAGGCTCATGCCCAGTCCTTGCGATGACGAATCAAGCCTTCCTGGGTCACCGAGGCCACCAGTTGCCCGGCGCGGTTGTACACGCTGCCGCGCGAGAAACCGCGCGAGTTGCCGGCCCACGGGCTGTCCATTGCGTACAGCAACCAGTCATCGGCGCGCAGGTCGGCATGAAACCACAGCGCGTGGTCGAGGCTGGCGACCTGCATATCTTTTTGCCACACGGTCTTGCCATGGGGCAGCAACGAGGTGGTCAGCAAGCCGAAATCCGAGGCGTAGGCCAGCAGGTATTTATGCAGCGCGGGCGCGTCGGCCAGCGCGCCGTCGGCGCGGAACCACACGTACTTGACCGGGTCGGACGGCTGCGGGTTGTACGGGTCTTTTTCAGTCACCGGGCGCACTTCGATCGGCTTGGGGCACAGCAACTTGTCGCGCATGTGCTCGGGGATCAAGTGCGCACGCTGCTTGGTCAGTTCCAGCTCCGAAGGCAGGTTTTCCGGGCCGACCACCACAGGCATGGTGGTCTGGTGCTCAAAGCCCTTTTCGTCATATTGGAACGAAGTGGTGCAGGTGAAAATCGGGTTGCCCTTCTGGATAGCCGTGACGCGGCGCGTGCTGAAACTGCCGCCATCGCGCACACGGTCAACCGAATACACCACCGGCAATGACGCGTCGCCGGGGCGCAGGAAATAACCATGCAGGGAATGCACATGTCGCGCTTCTTCTACGGTCTGGCTGGCAGCCGACAACGACTGGCCCAGCACCTGGCCACCGAACAGTTGGCGAAAACCCAGGTCCTGGCTGCGACCGCGAAAGAGGTTTTCCTCGATCGGCTCCAGCGTCAGCAAGTCCACCAGATCTTCCAATACTTGGCTCATAGAGCAACTCCTACAACAATCGAGAGGGCATTCCGGGCTGCTTATCCGTGCAGCGTGTCCAACCATTGGGCGCGGGTGATGCGATACAAAACATGATGGCGCAGCGGGTCATCGGCTGCGACCTTGGGGTGTTCAAAATCTGCCTGGGGATCGTAATGCATACCGATGGCCTGCATGACTTTTTGTGATGGCAGATTGGTTTCGGTGGTGAAGGCGAGAATTTCATCCAACTGCAGTCGGTCGAAACCACACCGCAGCGCGGTCCACGCGGCCTCACTGGCGTAGCCCAAACCCCAATGTTCGCGGGCCAGGCGCCAGCCGATTTCCACCGCCGGGGTAAAGTCCGCTTCAAAGCTGACATTCAGCAGCCCGGTCAGGCCGATAAATTCGCCGGTGTCCTTGCGCTGCAAGGCCCACAGGCCAAAGCCGTATTCAGCGAAATGCCCGCGAATCCGGCCAATCAGCGCCGCGCTTTCCAAGTGGCTCAACTTGGCCGGGAAATAACGCATCACCTGCGGGTCGGCGCACATGCGCGCAAATTCCGTTAAGTCGCTGTCGCGCCATTGGCGCAGCAGCAAGCGCGCGCTTTCCAATTCCAGTATCGGCTCCATGGGTCCCCCTCCCTTGCCATGTGCGTGAGTGTACAGCGCTGGTAAGATCCTTCGCAGGTTCCCGTCAGAAAATCCCATGCCCTTGCCATTGATCTACCACGATGACTACAGCCCTGAGTTCCCGGCAGACCACCGGTTTCCCATGGACAAGTTTCGCCTGTTGCGCGATCACCTGGTGGACAGCGGGCTGACCGAGGACAGCCAATTGCTGCGCCCCGAACTGTGCCCACCCGAGATTCTGGTCCTGGCCCATGACGCTGGGTATATCGAACGCTACATGGGCGGCGAGTTGTCCCGCGAAGACCAACGGCGCCTCGGCCTGCCGTGGAACGAAGCCCTGGCGCGGCGCACCGTGCGCGCGGTCGGCGGTTCGATCCTCGCGGCCGAACAAGCGCTGCAACACGGCCTGGCCTGCCACCTGGCGGGCGGCACCCACCACGCCCATTACGATTACCCGGCCGGCTTTTGCATCTTCAATGACCTGGCGGTGATCAGCCATTACCTGCTGGCCAGCGGCCGGGTCAACCGCGTGCTGATCTTCGATTGCGACGTGCACCAGGGCGACGGCACTGCACGCATCCTCCACGACACGCCGGATGCCATCACCGTGTCGCTGCATTGCGAAAAGAACTTCCCCGCACGCAAGGCCCAGAGCGACTGGGACATCCCGCTGCCCATGGGCATGGGCGACGCCGATTACCTCAAGGTGGTGGACGATGCGCTCAACTACTTGCTGCCGCTCTATCAGCCTGACCTGGTGCTGTACGACGCCGGTGTGGACGTACACAAGGACGACGCCCTCGGTTACCTCAAGCTGACAGACGCAGGCGTCGCCGCCCGTGATGAAAGCGTGATGCGCCACTGTCTGGGCCGCGACATTCCGGTGATGGGCGTGATCGGTGGCGGCTACAGCAAAGACCGCCCGGCCCTGGCCCGCCGCCATGGCATCCTGCACCACAGCGCTCAGCGGGTGTGGACGTCATCAGGCTGTCATTGAAGTGTGAGCGTTACCCACAATGCCTGTGGAACGGCCTGTGGATAACTTGAGCGTAAGCGCCTGAAAGCGAACAGCCGTATGGCCTGTAGGAAAGTGTACGTTTTTTGATCAGGCAGCCACGCTGCCGTCGGGTAGAATGCTCGGCCTATTCAGCGACCGTAGCCTTGCCCATGCCTCAGCTTCCTTCTCGACACGTCACTCTTATCGGCGGCGGCCCAGCCGGGCTGATGGCCGCTGAAGTCTTGAGCCAGGCGGGCGTGCGGGTAGGCCTGTATGACGGCATGCCGTCAGTGGGCCGCAAGTTTCTGCTCGCGGGCGTGGGCGGCATGAACATCACCCACTCCGAGGCGTACCCGGCGTTCCTGTCGCGCTACGCCGAACGCGCGCCAGACATGGCGCCGCTGCTGCGAGCGTTCGGTGCCGAGGCGTTGTGCGAGTGGATTCATGGGCTGGGCATACAAACCTTTGTCGGCACTTCCGGCCGCGTGTTTCCTACCGACATGAAAGCCGCCCCGCTGCTGCGCGCCTGGCTCAAACGCCTGCGCGATCAAGGCGTGGTTATCCACACTCGGCATCGCTGGCTGGGCTGGACGGCCGACGGCGGTCTACTTATCCACAGCCCGGACGGCGAAAAAACTGTCCACAGCGATGCGGTGTTGCTGGCCTTGGGCGGCGGCAGCTGGTCGCGCCTGGGCTCCGATGGCGCCTGGCTCACGTTGCTGGAAGACAAAGGCGTGCCTTACGCGCCGCTGCAACCAAGCAATTGCGGCTTTGAGGTGTCAGCCTGGAGCGAATTGATGGTGAGCAAATTCGCCGGCGCGCCGTTGAAAAACGTCGCCATCGGTGTGGCGGATGACAAGCCTCGGTTGGGGGAATGCGTGGTCACCGCCATGGGCATCGAGGGCAGCTTGATCTACGCGCTCTCGGCGCCGATTCGTGAAGCGATCAATCGCGATGGCTCAGCCACGGTGCATATCGACCTGCTGCCGAGCAAGCCGCTGGACAAGGTGCAGGCTGCACTGGCCAAGCCGCGTGGTTCGCGCTCGATGAGCAAACATTTGCACAGTCAGTTGGGCCTGGACGGGGTCAAGGCGGCGCTGTTGCGTGAGTTGGCACCTGCGGAACACTTTCATGATCCGGCGCAGCTGGCGGTGGATATCAAGGCATTGCCGCTGACGCTGGTGAAAACCCGGCCGATGGATGAAGCCATCAGTACGGCGGGTGGTGTGCCGTTTGAGGCGCTGGATGAGCGGTTGATGCTCAAGCAATTGCCGGGCGTGTTTTGCGCCGGGGAGATGCTCGATTGGGAAGCGCCAACGGGCGGCTATTTGCTGACGGGGTGCTTTGCCAGTGGGCGGGCAGCGGCGCGGGGCATGCTGGAGTGGCTTAGGCGCTGAAATCGGCGGTGAATTCAGAGCCGCCCTCGCAGGCAAGCCAGCTCCCACATTTTGAGCTGTGAATACATTCAAAAGGTGGGAGCTGGCTTGCCTGCGATGAGACCATCAGCAGCGCCGCAAAATCACTTCTTCTTGCGCGGACCTGTGTTGAACACCGGCACCTTGCGCACCGGCTTGATCGACGGTTCAGCCGGCGCTACGTCCCCGCTGTCCACCCACTTACCCAAATTACGTTTACCGCCGCCACCGCCCGACGCCTTGGGTTTCTTCGGCTTTTTCGGTTTCTTCACCACTTGCCCACTGGCGTCGGTGTCCGGCACGCGGTGCTCGGGTTCGAAATCCGGCTCCATTTTGCGGGTCAGGGTCTGACGCGTGAGCATCTCGATGGCCGACAGCATGTTCACCTCATCGGCACACACCAGCGAAATCGCCTCACCGGTGTTGCCCGCACGACCGGTGCGACCAATACGGTGAATGTAGTCTTCGGCCACGATTGGCAGGTCAAAGTTGACCACCAGCGGCAAGTCTTCGATGTCCAGGCCACGGGCTGCCACGTCGGTGGCCACCAGAATCTGCACGTCGCTGGATTTGAAGCGATCCAGCGCACGCTGGCGGGTCGCTTGCGGTTTGTCGCCGTGGATGCCGTCGGCATTGATGCCCAGGCCCTGCAACTTGTCCACCAGCGCATCCACGCCGTTACGGGTCTTGGCAAACACCAGCACCTGCTTCCAGCGACCTTTGCGCATCAGGTGCACAAACAGCTCCGGCTTGCGCTTCTTGTCCACCGGCACCACCCACTGCTTCACGGTGTTGGCGGCGACGTTGCGCGGGCTCACTTCAATGCTCAGCGGGTCGTTGAGCATCTGCCCGGCGAGCGAGCGGATTTCATCGGAGAAGGTCGCGGAGAACAGCAGGGTCTGGCGCTTTTTCGGCAGCATGCGGTAGATGTTCGCCAGCTCTTCCGAAAAGCCCAGGTCGAGCATGCGGTCGGCTTCATCCAGCACCAGGGTTTGCAGCTGGTTGAGCTTCAGCGCGTTCTGGCGGAACAAGTCGATCAGGCGGCCAGGCGTAGCGACCAGAATGTCGACACCCTTGCGCAGCTTCATCATCTGCGGGTTGATGCTCACGCCGCCGTACACCGCGTAGGTGGTCAGCGGCAGGTGTTGAGCGTACTCGGCGACGCTGGCGTGAACCTGCTCGGCCAGTTCACGGGTCGGGCACAGAATCAGCGCGCGCGCCGAGTTGGCGGCGACTTTCGGCCCTTCCATGGTCAGCAATTGCAGCAGCGGCAAGGCGAAACCTGCGGTCTTGCCGGTGCCGGTCTGGGCCGCGGCCATCAGGTCGCGACCGGCCAGCACCGCCGGAATGGCTTGCGCCTGCACCGGCGTCGGGGTCTGGTAGCCAAGCGTCTCAAGGGCGCGCAGCAAGGGTTCGATCAGGCCAAGGGTGGCGAAAGTCATGTGTTTACCGTAGGAAAAATTCAGCGCAAGGGCGTAATGCGCGGCAGTTTACCTTATTTCCGGCTTGGGCTTTCGCCACTGGGGCAGGCTGATCAGCAACACCGCGCTGATGATCACCAGCATCGCCAAGGCTTCCTCCATGCCGATGGTCTCGCCGACGAAGACAATACCCAATAACACCGCGACGGCCGGGTTCACGTAGGCATAACTGGTCGCCGCCGCCGGGCGCACGTGTTTGAGCAGGTACATATAGGCATTGAAGGCGATGATCGAGCCGAACACGGCCAAGTAAGCCAAGGCCAGCCAGCCTTCAATCGGCGGCACGGCATGCAGGCGCTCACCAGTCAGCGCACTGCCCACCAGCAGCAGGGCACCGGCGATGATCATCTCGGCCGCACTGGCCATGGCGCCGGCAGGCAACGGCAAGTGCCGGCTCCACACCGAGCCGAAGGCCCAGGAGGCAGCGGCGAACAGCAGCAACATGGCGCCGGTGGGGCTCGATTGCAGGTTGGAGCCCATGTTGAGCATGGCGATGCCGATAATCCCCAGCACCACTCCGGCCCACTCCAGACGCGTATTGCGTGCGCCCCAGAAATACCCACACAGCAACGTGAACAACGGCACCGTCGCCACCGCCAACGCGGCCACGCCGGAAGCAACGCCGGTGTGCTCGGCAACCGTCACCGCACCATTACCAAAGGTCAGCAGCAAAACGCCGATCTTGGCCGCCGCCTTCCACTGCACCCACGTCGGCGCAGGCGCCCCGCGCCAGCGCAAATAGCCATACATCACCAACCCCGCCACCAGGAATCGAATCCCGCCCAGCATCAACGGCGGCCAGTACTCCACGCCGATTCGAATCACCAGGTAGGTAGAACCCCAGATCACATACAGCGCAAAAAAAGCGGCAATCAACGGTAAGGAAAAGCGACGTGGGCCAGGCATTGGGTAGCTCTGCGGCAGAATATTGGAGGCTTATTCTAAAAAGGCAGCACGCCGAACATAAGTTACAAAACCTGTTTAAAGCGCCCATACACTTTTCAAAACATGGTTATGAAGGCTATAACCCGTGCATTCAAAAGCCACGCATCACCGGAGCCTTATCATGGACAAATACGACCGCATGCTCCTCAGCGCCCTGCTCGAAGATGGCCGCGCTTCCTATGCGCAGTTGGCCCGCACCGTAAACCTCTCCGCCCCCGCCGTGGCTGAGCGCGTGGCCAAGCTGGAAGCCAGCGGGGTGATCACCGGGTATCAGGCCAAGGTCGACCTGTCGAAAATCGGTTTGCCGATCCAATGCACGATAGAGCTGCGCCTGACCAACAACGGCAGCCAAAAGGTCTACGACGCCTTGGCGGAAATACCCGAACTGACCGAATGCCACCGCGTGACAGGCGACCCGTGCGTGATCATGCAGGCCGCGGTGGGCTCGATGCCGGAACTGGAGAACCTGATAAACCGGGTGGCGAAGTTCGGGTTCAGTAAAACCTCGATCATTTTGTCGAGCGCGATAGCGCGGCGGGTGCCGTTGGGGCAGTTGGAAGGGAAAACCACCTGACACCGATCGTTCCCACGCTCTGCTTGGGAGTGCCGCCAAGGGTGCTCTGCGTCCGCTCTTGAGGTCGTGACGCGGAGCGTCACAGGATGCGTTACCACGCGGAGCGTGGGAACGAACAAACAGGAAATTTACTGTGGGAGCTGGCTTGCCTGCGATGGCGTCAGTTGTGTCACCGCTTCCCATTCTTTTGAAGGACGTTTCCGAGCGACATTTCATGCCTTGTTCCAGCTAAATTCAGCCGCTAGTCTTCCCCACGTCATCGGCCCTTCGGTGACCGGAAGTGCAAGCCGAAATTGACGAAGGAGAGAGTTACAAGTCCCGGAGACTCAACATGGTCAAAACAACCTCTGCTTCAACTGATAACCATACAAACTTCCTCAGCGAAGACGCCCTGCTCAACCGCCGAGCCATCGACTACTACCTCAACGCCTGCGCCCCGGATGCGCCCAACTTTGTGCTGAATGACAACCTGAGCTTCGAAGACGCCCTCGCCCATGCGGCGGATTTGCTGCATTGCGCGGTGGAGACGGCGCTGGTGTCGGGCGAGACGCTCAGTGTGCAGCAGCGGGCGGTGATGCACTTGGTGGGGATGGCAAAGGAGGTGGTGGGTCGGGCGTTGGAATGCGTGCAGCCTCGATAGCCTGACAAGCAAACTTTTGGGGCAAATGGGCTTGTTGTGGCGAGCGCGCTTCTGTGGCGAGCGGGCTTGCCCCGCGTTGGGCTGCGAAGCGGCCCTAATGAAGTCACCGCATTCTTTCAGTTGAAACTGGGTGTCAGGGTTTGGGGCTGCTGCGCAGCCCAACGCGGGGCAAGCCCGCTCGCCACAGAAGCCCGCTCCTCACAACAAGCCCGCTCACCACAATTAGTCCTCTGCCCACGTGAGATCTGCGCAGGGTTCAGAGCCCGCGATGTTTCTTCAGATGTTCATTGATCTTCGCCGCCGGCACTTTCTGCAAGGTGCACAGCAGGTCGTGGGACAGTTCGCGCAACCCATGCGTACCGCGCAATTGCTCGGCCAGGTGCGCCGTCAAGTTAGCTGCCATTTCGGCATCCGCCATTGCCCGGTGAGCCTTGCCGGTGTGGGGCAGTTGGGCGTAGCTGTTGAGGGTGCCGAGCTTGTGGTTCGGCGCCGCCGGCATGAGGCGGCGGGCCAGCAGCAGCGAGCAGGCGAATTTTTGCAGGCGGGTGCGGCGGATCAGGCCCAATTCGAAGTCCCAGAACTTCTGGTCGAACGCGGCGTTGTGCGCCAGCAGTGGCGTGGTGCCGACGAATTCATTCACTTCGTTCATCACCCGCTCGGCCGGTGGCGCGCTGCGCAGCATGGCGTTGCTGATGCCGGTGAGTTGTTCGATAAACCCCGGCACGCGCACGCCGGCATTCATCAGGCTCTGGTAGCGGTCCACGATCTGGCCGCGCTCAAGGATGACCACCGCGATTTCCGTGGCCCGGCAGTGGCTGCTCGGGGTGATGCCGGTGGTTTCAAAGTCGATGACCGCTATACGTTCCAAACCTGTTCCAACTCCGTCTGACAATTGACTTATTTAAGCAGCAGCGCGCCTTCGATCGGCACGTAACGGCTGGCGGCGCGGATCAGCGAGTTGGCCGTCAGCCCCGGGACGCCATAGGCCACGGCTTCGACGCCATGCTTTTGGATGATGCGTTCGAGCAGCATGTCGAAATCGCCGTCGCCGGAGGCCAGCACCACTTCGTCGACGTGGTCGGCGGCGTCCATGATGTCGAGGGTGATGCCCACGTCCCAATCGCCCTTGGCCGAGCCGTCGCTGCGTTGGATGTAGGGTTTGAGTTTTACCGTAAAGCCCAGGTTGCGCAGGATCTGCTGGAATTGCTGCTGCTTGCTGTCGCCACGGTCGATGGCGTACGCATAGGCTTCGACGATCTGCCCGCGCGCGCTGATGTCAGCCCACAGGGCGGCGTAATTGAAGTGGCAACCGTAGGCCTGGCGCACGGTGTAGTAGAGGTTTTGTACATCGGCGAACACCGCAATTTTCTTCACCGCACTTCCCCATGGATGCCACTTGGACCTCGGACGTGAGAGCCCGCAAAGGCGCCAGTATGCCAGCCATGGGAAAGTTTCAGCGAAAAATCAGCCCGGGGCGACGAAGCGCCCCGGTTGAAGGCGGGTCAGACGAAGGAATCGTCGTCGCCAAACGAGGAAGAATCATCGCTGTAGTCGCTGTCGGCGAAGCTGTCCGAGGCGTTGTCGCTGCCCCAGCTGTCATTGCCGGCAAACTTCTGGTCGTCGTTGCCCCAATTGCCGTTATCACTGGCGGGCGCCGGTTCTTCGCGGATGATTTCTTCCACGACTTGCGGCTGTTGCGAGTTGTGGCTGAACAAGCTGCTGATGCCTTCGGCCAGCATCACACCACCGGCCACACCGGCAGCGGTTTTCAACGCCCCGCCGAGGAAGCCGCTGCCAATCGGTGCTGCGGGCGCTTGTTGTGGCTGTTGATAGTTTTGCTGCGGCGCGCCGTAGTTTTGCTGGGGCGCAGGCTGGCCGAACGAAGGCCGCCCAGGCTCACGCCAGCCGCCACCGGAAGCCGCCGGCGCACTTTGCGTGGGTTGCGGCTCACGGGAGCCGCCACCAAAGATGCTCGACAGAAAACCGCCACTGCTCGGCGCCGGCTGTGCTGCCTGAGCCTTGGCCTGCTGCAACTCATCCTGCAATTGCTGGATCTGCTGCGCCTGTTGCTTGTTCTGCGCGTCGAGGCTCTTGATCGCGTGTTCTTGCACCAGGATCGACTGGGTCATGTAATACCCGGCGGCCGGTTGGCGAGTCATGTGCTCCTTGATCCGCGCTTCGGCCAGGGCGTCGCGGGGGGCTGAGTCCGTTTCGGCTTGCTGCAGCCGTGAAAACAGTCCATCGATCAGGGTTTGCTCTTCGCTGTTCATGGCGACCTCGTTAGATTGCCGGTAAAAATCATGGGCCCGTCTGTGATCAGGCGAGCTACGCACTAGTTATGGGGCTGTTACCAGACGTTTCAATGGTCTTTACGCAAGGTTTACGTTTGCTTACCTCTCGTCATGATCGGTTAAAGTGTGGGCCTTGCTTTTCGGTCTGTGATGAACCTGATGAATCCGTTAGACGTATTGCGCGACTCCTTCCGTTTTACTCAGCGTAACCTGGGCGCCATCGTGCAGCTGTGCCTGCCCCTGGTGATCCTCGAAGCCCTGCTGCAACAGGTAATCGAGCACACGCTGGCGCCGGATGCTTCGCGCGCCTACAGCATTGTGGTGGGGTTGGTGATGTACCCGCTGTACGTCGGCGCCTTGATCTTGTTTCTGGATGCCCGCACGCGTGGCGACTCGCCGCGTACTAAAGACTTGTGGGCGACGGCCTTGACCCTGTGGCCACGTTTCGCCGTGCTGACCGCGATAAGTACATTGTTGGTCTGGCTGGGCCTGTCACTGTTTTACCTACCCGGCCTGTGGCTGATGGTCGTGCTCGGTTTTGCCGAGTACCTGCTGGTGCTGCGCGGCCTGTCCGCGCTGGGGGCTATGCAGGAAAGTTTGCGCCTGACTCGCGGGCATTTTTGGCGAATCCTGGTATGCCTGCTGTGTGTGATGACGCCGCTGTTGCTGCTCAAGGAAGCCACTGATGCCGTCTACCCCAGCCCGAGCCCAATGCTCGCCACCGTGCTCGACAGCGCCCAAAGCTTTTTGCAACTGTTTACCAGCGTGGTGCTGTTCCGTTTATTCATGCTGATCGGTGGCGATGCCGACGCGCGGTGATATGCTCCTGCCACTCCTGAAACGCCATAAGCCGAGCCGATGACCCGTTTATTGCGCATCACCCTGTTGAGCCTGCTGATTATCGCGGGCCTGCTCGCCGCCCTGATCTACAGCCTGACCTGGCGCCCTGCCGACAAACAAACCCTGCCCGTCAGCTGCGTCGCGCCGCGTGCGCCAACGCTGCTGCCCGGGCAGGCGCTGAAGGTCATGACCTGGAATGTGCAATACCTGGCGGGCAAGAACTATGTGTTCTGGTACGACACCGCCGACGGCAACGGCCCGGATGATCGCCCTACCGTGGAAGACATGGCCTCCAGTCTCGACGAAGTGGCGCGGGTGATCCGCGACGAACAACCCGACATCCTGCTGCTGCAGGAACTCGACGAAAACGCCAAACCCTCCCATTACCAGGACCAGATCGCACTGCTGCAGGAACGCCTGGTCGATCTCTACCCGTGCAGCGCCCAGGCCTTCGATTGGAAAGCCGACTTTGTGCCCAGCCTGCATATTTTCGGCAGCGTCGGCCGCAAGCTGGTGACCCTCAGCCGCTACCAGATCGAACACGCCGAACGCCTGCAACTGCCGGTGTCCCCAGCCAACATCATCAGCCGCCAGTTCCAACCCAAGCCTGCGTTGCTGCTGACCTACCTGCCGCTGAGCGATGGTGGCCAATTGGCCGTGCTCAACACCCGGCTGGATGGCGATATGCCTGGGCGGTCGGCGGTACAGGAGCAGGCTAAAGCCACCGTGAAGCTGCTGGATAAATTCGAAGGGCGTGGCACGCCATGGCTGATCGGTGGGGACTTCAACTTGCTGCCACTGGGGCAATTCCTGCGCCTGGACGCCGATAAGCGCGGCCAGTATTCACCGGACAGCGAGCTGCATTTGCTGTGGGATAAGTACCCAATGATCCCCAGTAACAGCGAATCCAGTGGGATTGACCGGGCGAAGTGGCTTACGCACTTCCCCAATGACCCGAGTGTGGATGGGCCGGATCGGACGTTGGATTATTTGTTCTACAGTCCAAGGATCAAGCGGATAGAGGCCAAAGTACGGCAAGAAGACACACTGCGTATCTCCAACCACCTACCAGTGATCGCCCGGTTCCTGCTCCCGGCCGCGCAATAACCCACACCACAAAGCTCAATGTGTGTGGGCTTTTGTGGGAGCTGGCTTGCCTGCGATAGCATCGCCTCGGTGAAACAGGTACACCGAGTCGTCTGCATCGCAGGCAAGCCAGCTCCCACACCATCCCGCTCCCAAATTTGCTCTCCACAAGCTTTACTTGCGCGGTTTGATCCTGGCGGTGGGTTCGGCCACTAACGGGTCGTCCGGCCAGTAATGCTTCGGGTACCGCCCCTTCAAATCCTTTTTCACCTCGGCATACGTGCTGCGCCAGAAGTTCGCCAGATCCTGGGTCACCTGCACCGGCCGGCGCGCCGGGGACAGCAGGTGCAGCTTGACCGCCTGGCGCCCACCGGCAATACGCGGCGTGTCCGCCAGCCCGAACAATTCCTGCAAGCGCACCGCCAGAATCGGCGGCTGTTCGCTGTAGTCCAAACGCACCGAGGAGCCCGAGGGCACCTTCACGTGCTGCGGCGCCAGCTCGTCCAGGCGCTGGGGCAGCGGCCAGGGCAACAGGTTGTGCAGGAAACTGGAGATATCCAGGTTGGCGAAGTGGCTCAGGCGCGAGACTTTGCCCAAGTACGGCATCAGCCAATGCTCCAGGCTGGCGAGCAAAGCCTTGTCGCTGATATCCGGCCACTCACTGGTTTTGCCGGCGTCCAGCTGACGCAGCAGCATGACGCGGGCCTGCCATTGGCGCAGTTCAGGCGTCCACGGTAACAATTCCAGGCCTTTGCGGCGCACGAGGTTGACCAGCGCCTGGCTGCGCGCGGACTCGTCCAGACCGCTCAGCGGTTCGCGACTGAGCACCAGTTCGCCGACTTTGCGCTGGCGCTCCGCGCGCAGCACGCCTTCGCGCTCGTCCCAATCGAGCTGGTCGACGTTGCGCACTTGCTCGGCAAGCACTGTGTCGAACAGCGCCGGATCGAAGTCGGCCGCGAGGTAGATGCGCTCTTCGCGCTGGCCCTGACGGCTGCCGAGGTCGGCGATCACCAGCCACGCTTGTTTCATCAGGCTGTCGGCCTCGGCGAACAGCGCGGCACGGCCATTGGCCAGGCGGTATTCGGCGCCGCCGGGGCGACGTTGCTGGGCGACGCGGTCCGGGTAGGCCAGCGCCAGCAGGGCGCCGAGCCAACGCGGGTGATCGGGATCGGGCACGGCCTGAGTCGCCTGGCCTCTTAAATAGCTGCGGTATTGCCGGGCAAGTTGCTTGGCGCGCTGCACGCCGCCTTGAGTACCTCGCGCACGCTCCTCGCCGGACATCAGCGCCAGCCGGCTGTGCAAATCGGCACCGGCGCCGCGCAAGATGTCACGCTCGCCCAATAGCGCGGCGACATCACACGCCGTGGCCGCCAGCCCCAGGTCCTGCCCGCGCAGCAACAGGTGGGCGATACGCGGATGCGCGGGCAACTCGGCCATCTTCTGGCCATGGGCGGTGAGTTTGTCGTCGTTCAACGCGCCCAGACGCACCAGCAAATCCTGAGCCTGGGCGTACGCAGCAGTCGGCGGCACATCCAGCCACACCAGTTGCGTGGGCGTGACGCCCCAACGCGCCAGTTGCAAGGCCAGCCCGGCAAGGTCGGCGGCGAGGATTTCCGCGCTGCCATACGCCGCCAGGCCTTCATGCTGGTCTTCGGACCACAGCCGATAACACACGCCCGGCTCCAGGCGCCCTGCCCGTCCGGCCCGCTGGGTGGCGCTGGCGCGGGAGATGCGTTGGGTGTCGAGGCGGGTCATGCCGCTGCCGGGGTCGAAACGCGGGCCCCGCGCCAGCCCAGCGTCGATCACCACGCGCACACCGTTGATGGTCAGGCTGGTCTCGGCGATGTTGGTGGCCAGCACCACTTTGCGTTTGCCGGCGGGCGCCGGGTCAATGGCGGCGCGTTGGGCGTTGAGGTCAAGCTCGCCATGCAGCGGGCACAGCAGCACATCCGGGCGATCACCCAAAGCGTCGGCCAGTTGTTGATTAACCCGGCGAATCTCGGCCTGCCCCGGCAGAAAGACGAGAATGCTGCCGGTCTCGTCATGCACGGCTTCAAGGACGGTCTGCACCACACGCGGCTCGATGAATTCACCGGCCTGGTACGGGCGGCCCCAGCGCATCTGCACCGGGAACATGCGCCCTTCGCTGCGCAGGATCGGCGCGTCATCCAGCAGGCCGGAGAGGCGTTCGCCTTCGAGGGTGGCGGACATCAGCAGGATTTTCAGCGGTTGTTCGTCGCGAAACAGATCGCGGCCATTCAGGCTCAGGGCCAGCGCGAGGTCGGCGTCGAGGCTGCGCTCATGGAATTCGTCAAAGATCAGCAGGCCCACGCCTTCCAGCGCCGGGTCGTCCTGCAAACGGCGGGTGAGGATGCCTTCGGTGACCACTTCGATACGCGTCGTGGGCCCGACCTTGCTGTCGAGACGGATGCGATAGCCGACGGTTTCGCCGACCTTTTCGCCCAGCTCGCTGGCCAACCGTTCGGCGGCCGCACGCGCGGCCAGGCGCCGGGGTTCGAGCATCAGGATGGTCTGCCCGGCCAGCCATGGCTCGTTCAACAAGGCCAAGGGCACGCGGGTGGTTTTACCGGCGCCGGGCGGCGCTTCCAGCACGGCTTCATGGCGAATCGCCAAGGCGTCACGCAGGGCGGGTAAAACATCATCGATCGGCAACGAATTCATACTGGCTCCAAAGCAGAGCGGCGAGTATAACGGCGAACTGCCGGATGCCGGTGCTGGTCTCAAAGACACCTCGTTCTTCCTTAATTGGAATACAGGTAAATGTAGGAGCTGGCTTGCCTGCGATAGCGGTGGGTCAGCTCGGCATGTGTCACTGATCCACCGCTATCGCAGGCAAGCCAGCTCCCACATTGGATCATCGTCGTCTGATGGATCTGGCTTATAGTCACCTTTAAACGTGTTCAGGAGACTTTTCATGCGTATCGCTTCCCGTGTCATCGGCGGTGTCCTCGCCGTCACCCTGCTGAGCCAACTGACCGCCTGCGGTTCGATTTTCTACCCGGACCGCCGTGGCCAGATCGACGGCAAGATCGACCCGGCGATTGCCGTGCTCGACGCCGTGGGCCTGCTGTTCTATGTGATCCCCGGCCTGATCGCATTCGGCGTGGACTTCGCCACCGGCGCGATTTACTTCGAGCCCGGCAAAACGGCTCAAGTCGCGCCCGAGAAACTGCACGAAGCCATCGGCGCCGACGGCAAGGTCGATAACGCCAAGCTGCAAACCATCATCCAGAAGGAAACCGGCCGCACCCTGCCGCTGGATGACCCGCGCATGATCCAGTTCAAGGGCAGCGTGCAACAACTCGCCTCCCTGGGCCTGCAGCCCGCCGCTTAAGGACTCGACCCGCTTATGACCAGCAGTCCCGAACACGCAAGGCTCTTGCGCCTGGCCACCCGCGCGTCGGTGGGCGTGGCCTGTGCGCTGATTATTACCAAGGCCATCGCCTGGTGGTTCAGTGGCTCGGTGAGCATGCTCGCCGGGTTGACCGACTCGCTGCTTGATGGCGTGACCTCGTTGCTGAACCTGCTGGCAGTGCATTACGCGCTGCGCCCGGCCGATGATGACCACCGTTATGGGCATGGCAAGGCGGAGTCGCTGTCGGGCATGGCCCAGGCATTGTTTATCGCCGGCAGTGCGGTGCTGATCGCGTTCCAGGCGTACCAGCGTTTGCACCATCCGGAACCGGTCGGCGCGCCTTGGCTGAGCATCGGGGTCATCGTGTTTTCGCTGGTGATGACGGTGGCGCTGCTGATGCTGCAACACCGGGTGATCCGCGAAACCGGCTCCAACGCCGTGCGCGCGGACTCGCTGCACTACCGTTCGGACTTGATGCTCAATGGCAGCATTCTGGTGGCGTTGGTGTTGGCGGGGTTCGGCTTCAATCAGGTCGATGCGTGGTTCGGCCTGGGCATCGCCGCGTACATTTTGTGGAGCGCCATCCAGATCGCCCGTGAAAGCTTTGCGGTGTTGATGGACGAGGAACTGCCAGCCGATGTGAGCCAGCACATGCTGGAACTGGCGCGCGGTGTGCCAGGCGTGTTGGGTGCACATGATTTGCGCACGCGGATTTCCGGCAGCCACTGGTTTGTGCAACTGCATCTGGAGTTGCCGGGGGAATTATCGTTGTCGGTTGCTCACGGCATCAGCGACCAGGCCGCCGATGCCATTCACAACGCCTACCCGCGCGCCGAAGTGCTGGTGCACGCCGACCCGCGGGAAGTGGTCACGGGCAATAAGGCCTAGTACTGCACCTGGTACCCGCGGCTGGTGAGGCAGTTGCCCTGAGCTTGGCGGTAGGTTTGCACCACCGCAGGGTCCGGGGCGTAGGTGACGGTCCGAGGGTCGAAACCGCTTTGTTGCACTGCCCAGCGATAACAGTCGTAGCCGTCCTGCTGCACCTGCGCCGGTGACTGGCCGTTGGCCGGGTAGGCCACCACGTCATAGCCATTGCCCTGCGGCGCGGGTTGCGGTGCCGGCACTTCTGTCGGCGGCTGCACCACCACGTACTGCTGGGTGGCGCTTTCGTAGGTGTAGTACGAACCCGCTGCGAGGAAGAACAGCGCACTCCCCACCCACACTTCGCGCGCATAGTCCGGCAGGTATTGCACGCGGATGCCGTACGGCGGCGTCACCACGACATAACGCGGGCCCTGCGGGCGATACCAGTAGCCGCCGGAGAAGAAATAATCCTGGCCACGGTAAGGCACGCGGTAGTTGCGGTCGGGGAACCGATCCACCGTATAGCCTGGGCGATATTGCGGGCCAGGGCCCCAACCAGTGCCGTGCCCACTGGGGCGACCCGGCCAGCGGTTGTCGTTGGGGTGACCATTATTGAACCCGCCACCTGGGCGCCCGGGGCCATTGCCGGCCTGCCAATGCTGGTTACCATCGTTACGGCGCGGAATGTCCTGATAGTGACCCTGGCGCGGCTCCTGGGTTTGCCGAACCGTGTCCGGGCGCCCCTGAATCGGCAGGTTATTCGCGGGCTGCGGCGCTGGCCGAGGCTGTTCGGCACCTTGCGGGCGACCTTGCCATTGCCCACCGCCGTGCTGCTGTTGTTCGGCGCGATCAAAATGCTGGTTTTGCGGCCGAGGCTGATTGTTCTCGACACGCGGGTTCTGCGGGCGCGGCTGGTTGATTTCCGGGCGCGGTTGATTGTTCTGCGGGCGTGGTTGGTTATTTTGCGGTCGCGGCTGTTCGTTGCCTTGCCGTCCGCCTTCGGGACCTCTTTCATGCTGACCGCCCCCTTCAGAGCGCGGGTCGTCGGCCATTACTTGCGAGCCAACGGTCATTATCAGCAAACCTACACCTGCCATACGCCAGATGCGCTTCATGCTATTCCTCACTGCGGATAAGGGCCTAGAACGTCCGGCCTCATAGATGAGACTGGAAAAGCCTCGCCCGGTTCTGAGACAGGTTATCAGTCACGAGAAGTATTTTTTTGGGTAAAAACGCGCGCAAAGAAAAAGGGGTGACCCGTCGGCCACCCCTTGAGAATTTCGTCCGTGCTCAACGCTTTTGACGTTGGCTCACCTCACGCCGTCTTGTGGACAGTGTGCAGCCTGGAGGCCGACTCAACCCTGCTGGGGCGGCGGCCGCAGCGGGCCTGATTGGGCGGGCTGCAGTGGACTGTTGTCCAGGCGGTGATTCTGTTGGTAATCATAGGCCCGCCGCGCCGACAGATGATTGCGAAGATTGCGTCAATAAACAGTGCTTGCGCAATTTTTAACCCTTCATAGATAATTCGCCGCAATAGTTACGACAAAGGCCAACCCAATGAGCAAGCTTGACCGATACGACCTGAGTATTTTGGCGGAATTGCAGCGCGACGCGAGGATCTCCAACCAGGAGTTGGCCGAGCGTATCGGCTTGTCGCCTTCGCCCTGCTCGCGTCGGGTCAAGCAGCTTGAGGACGATGGTTACATCGCGCGCCAGGTCGCCTTGCTCGATCGCAAGATGCTCGGCCTGAGCCTCACGGCCTATGTGCTGATCGGCATGGACCGCCACACACCCGAGCGTTTCGAGAATTTCGAAGCGGCCATCCGCACCCTGCCGCAAGTGCTGGAATGCAGTTTGGTCACCGGCATGGATGCGGACTATCAGTTGAAAGTGGTGGTACCGGACATGGATCACTATCAAAAACTGCTGCTGGGCCACCTGACCCGCATTGAAGGCGTGACCAGCGTGCGCTCGAGCTTTGTACTCAATCAGGTACTCAACAGCACCGAATTGCCGCTGACCCACCTGCGCACTTAAGGTCGCAGGAGATCAAATGTGGGAACTGGCTTGCCTGCGATACAGGCCACTCGGTGTATCAGCCAGCCCCAGTTGATGCTATCGCAGGCAAGCCAGCTCCCACATTGACCGCCTCAAGACTCAGGTCAATGTTGCGCCTGAAGCCCTGCTTTATACTTCCCGCCTGCCCTGCCGGAAAATTCCCACATGAACAACATCGACCCCGCCGTGTTTGAAGAATGGATGATGACTGGCCTGGTCACCATTCTGATCATTTTCATGGGCTTTATCGTTTGGGACTTGGCGAAGAAATCCAAAGCCGGGCGCTTTGGCTCGTTCATTCTGTTCTTCGTACTGGGCCTGGGCGTGGCCGCGTTCATCATCAAGAGCGTGGTGATCGGCCTGATCGAATCCGGCGCCTTATAAACGCGCCGGCACTTCCTTCCATTGGCCTTGGTCCAGGCCATCAATCGACCAATCCCCGATACGCACGCGCACCAGGCGCAAGGTCGGTAAGCCCACCGCAGCGGTCATGCGCCGTACCTGGCGGTTACGCCCTTCACGAATCACCAGCTCCAGCCAGTGCGTGGGCACGCTCTTGCGAAAACGCACCGGCGGATTGCGTGGCCATAATTCAGGTTCGTCCAACTGCCGGGCTTGCGCCGGCAAGGTCATGCCGTCATTAAGCTCCACGCCGTCGCGCAGGCGCTGCAATTGCTCTTCGGTCGGTTCGCCCTCGACTTGCACCCAGTAGGTTTTCGCCAGCTTGTGCTTGGGGTCGGCAATCCGCGCCTGCAATTGGCCATCGTTGGTCAGCAGCAGCAGGCCTTCGCTGTCACGGTCCAGGCGGCCAGCCGGGTAGATACCGGGGATGTCGATAAAATCCTTGAGGGTCGCGCGCCCGCCTTCGTCGCTGAACTGGGTCAGTACGTCGAAGGGTTTATTGAACAGGATCAACTTCGGCTCGGCCGGTGGCGCCTTGGCGACACGCCGGGGAGCGGGATACGCAGGTTTCACGCCAGGGCGGCGCGAGTCGGGACGGGTGGGACGGGACATGGCAAAAGGAACATCTAACGGTCAGGACCGACAATGCTAGTGGCCTGACCGCTAAATGACCATCCCAACCGCTTAGCGGAACGGCGGCTCGTCGAAGCTGCGCAGTTTGCGCGAGTGCAGCGAGTTGAGTTCGGTGCGCAACAGATCCACCGCCTCGATGCCGATCTTCAAGTGCTGGCTGACCGCACGCTCATAGAACGCGTTGGCCGAACCCGGCAGCTTGATCTCGCTGTGCAGCGGCTTGTCCGAGACGCACAGCAACGTGCCATATGGCACCCGCAGACGATAACCCTGGGCGGCGATGGTGCCGCTTTCCATGTCCACGGCCACGGCGCGGGACAGGTTGATCAGCGGCCGTTCCTGGGCCCAACGCAGCTCCCAGTTGCGGTCGTCGTAGGTCAACACGGTGCCGGTGCGCAGGCGCTTTTTCAGCTCCTCGCCTTTTTCGCCGGTAACGTTGGCCGCCGCTTGCTGCAGGGCCATCTGCACTTCGGCCAGGGCCGGGATCGGAATATTCGGCGGCACTACGCGGTCCAGAATCCCGTCGCGGCGCATGTAGGCGTGGGCCAGTACGTAATCGCCAATGGTCTGGGATTGGCGCAGGCCGCCGCAGTGACCAATCATCAGCCAGCAATGCGGGCGCAGCACGGCGAGGTGGTCGGTGATGTTCTTGGCGTTGGACGGGCCGACGCCGATGTTCACCAGGGTCACGCCGTGGCCATCAGTGGCCTGCAGGTGATAGGCCGGCATCTGGTAACGGTGCCAGACCACGCCCGCCGCAATCGCCGAGGCTTCGCCGTGGTCCATGCTCTTGTCGATGATCACGTTGCCCGGCAGCACCATGCGGATAAACCGCGGGTCACTGCGCAATTGCTCCAGGCCATGCAGGATGAACTGGTCAACATAGCGATGGTAGTTGGTCAGCAGGATCCACGGCTGCACATGGCGCCAGTCGCTGCCGGTGTAGTGCACCAGACGGCGCAGGGAGAAGTCCACGCGGGCGGCATCGAACAGCGCCAGCGGCAGCGGGTCGGTGTTTTCCCAGTCGTAAAGGCCATCGGCAATACCGTCGGTGGCCGCGGACAGGTCGGTGCTGGGGAACACCCGCGCCAGGGTCGCGGCGGTCACGCCGGAGCCGGCCAGTTCGTCGCCCTGCTCCACCACATACGGGTACGGAATATTCTGTTGGCTCACGCCGACTTCTACCGTCACGGTGAAGTCGTGCATCAGCGGCACCAGCTGCTCCAGCAGGTACTTACGGAATGCGCCCGGATGGGTGACGGTGACGCTGTAGGTCCCCGGCAGCTGAACCTTGGCGTACGCCCGAGTGGTCTGTGGGACTTCGCCATGGCAATGGTAGGTCAGGCGCAGTTCTGGATAGCGAAACAGTGCGCGTTGCGCGGCGTCGGGCTCGACGCGGTCCTTGAGGTATTGCTTGAGGGCTTGATTGAGCGCGCCGGTAGCACGCTCGTGAAGAGCCGCCAGCCGATCCACGGCTTCTTCGGCGGTTTGAACGACAACAAAAGCTTCGGTCACGGTAAGCATCCTGTGTTCTGACTTGCAGGCCTTTATCTTGCCTGTATCCCGGCCTCACTGAAACAGTAGTGATTGGAATGCGGTTAATAATGTGGGAGCGGGCTTGCTCGCGAATGCGGTGTATCAGTCACCTGCTCAGTCACTGAAGAACCGTATTCGCGAGCAAGCCCGCTCCCACATTTTGACCGAATGTAGTCAGAGGGTTGGGGTTGAACGCGCGACGATCGCTTCTACATCCACGCCTCGCGGCAAGGTGCCATACACCCGACCGGACGACTCGCCCAAGCGGCTGGCGATAAAGCCATCACTGACCGCCGCGTTCCCGGCCTCCAGCAACAGTTTGGCCTGCAACGCCACGGCAATATCCTCGGTCAGTTGGCGGGCGCGGTACTGGATGTCCTGAGTGTCCATGAACGCCGACTTCAGCTGCTCGATATGCCGCGCCAGTTGCGTGTGGCCATGCCCGTCCCCGAGTTCGACAAACAGCGCCTCCAGCACGCCCGGCTCTTTCGACAGCGCCCGCAACACGTCCAGGCACTGCACATTGCCGGAACCTTCCCACGTTGAATTCACCGGCGCCTCACGGTACAAGCGCGGGAGGATGCTGTCCTCGACATACCCGGCACCGCCCATGCACTCGGCCGCCTCGTTGATCATTGCTGGCGCGCGCTTGCAGATCCAATACTTGCCCACTGCCGTCACCAGCCGGGCAAATTTGGCTTCCTGCTCGTTATCCAGATGATCCAGCGCCCGGCCCATGCGCATGCTCAATGCCAGCGACGCCTCGCTTTCCAGGGCCAGGTCGGCCAATACGTTTTGCATCAGCGGCTGCTCACTCAACACACGGCCACCTACCAAGCGGTGCGCGCAATGATGACTGGCCTGGGTCAACGCCTGACGCATCAGCGCGCTGGAGCCAACCATGCAGTCGAAGCGGGTCATGGCGACCATTTCGATAATGGTCGGCACGCCACGGCCCTCTTCGCCGATCATCCAGGCCAACGCGCCCCGAAACTCCACTTCGCTGGAGGCGTTGGAGCAGTTACCGAGTTTGTTTTTCAGGCGCTGGATGTAGAACTCGTTGCGGGTGTCATCCGGGCGGTGCCGGGGCAGCAGGAAACAGGTCAGTCCTTTGTCGGTCTGCGCCAACGTGAGGAACGCATCACACATCGGCGCCGAGCAGAACCACTTGTGCCCCACCAGTTCATAGGCTTGCCCTGGGCCGCCCGCGCCCACTGGATACGCGCGGGTGGTGTTGGCGCGCACGTCGGTGCCACCTTGCTTCTCGGTCATGGCCATGCCGATGGTGGCCCCGGCCTTGTGGGCGATGCCGACATTGCGCGGGTCGTATTCGGTGCTGAGGATTTTCGGCAGCCAGGTCTGCGCCAGATCCGGTTGCAGGCGCAGGGCCGGTACGCAGGCGAAGGTCATGGTCAGCGGGCAGCCGGTGCCCGCTTCGGCCTGGCTGTGCAGGTAGGTCATGGCGGCGCGCGCCACATGGGCGCCGGGTTGTGGGTGCGCCCACGGCAGCGATGGCAGGCCATGCTCGACGGCGGTGCGCATCAGCTCGTGGTACGCCGGATGAAACGCCACGCAGTCGATGCGATGGCCATAGCGGTCATGGCTGTTGAACACCGGCTTGTTCTCGTTTGCCAGGAACCCGGCCGCCATCAACGGCCCGCCCGCCAGTGCGCCATACGCATCGATACGCGCATGGGCCCAGCCGGCGCCAAAGCGGCGCGACCACTCTTGCAGGGGCACGTCGATGCGGTACAGGTTGGTGCCGTCCAGAGACGGTGGCTGATTGGTGACGTCGTGGGTTTCGGCGAACTGATGCAGGTTCATGACGGGCCTCCTGAAAAAAGGCCACGTGCAGTTGAGGCCTGAATTTCAGTTAAGCACCGTCACCGGGCTTAAAAAAGTGGCATACGCGCCTAATGTCCGGCACTTTCGCCCTCTAACGGGCACAGCAGCCGACGCTCCAGCACCGCCTGCAGCGCTTCAAAACGCACGGGCTTGGCCAGCCGGTCAGTGATGCCGATGCCATGGCAGCGCTCCCGGTCCGTCCCATTCAGTGAGGTACTCAGGGCGATCACCGGCAGTTCGCCACACCCCGGCAGTGCACGAATCTGACAGCACAATGAGAACCCGCCTTCAGGCACATCCAGCAGCACCGCATCAAATGTTTCACTCTGCAGCATCGCCAGCGCAGACGAACCGTTGTCCACGGTTTTCACCCGATAACCCAGCTTGAGCAGCATGCCACGCACCGCCAGTTGGCCGACGCTGTTGTCGTCCACCAGCAGCACCGCGCACTCGTGGGGCGCGCGCTGCGTCAAGGTTTCCTGGGGCGTCGCTTTGGGCTCAGGTGGCACCGGGCTTACCGTCACCTCGAGTTGGAAACGGCTGCCCTTGCGCGGCTCGGAATGATGGGTCAGGCGCCCACCGAGCAGTTCGATCAGCTGTCGGCAGATCGCCAGGCCGATGCCCAGGCCGCCGTATTCGCGGGTGGTTGAGCCGTCGAGTTGGAAGAAGCGCTGATACAGCGTGGCCTCGTCGAGGAAAGCGAAGCCGATACCACTGTCGGTGACGATAAAGCTCAGGCGCAAGCTGCCATCGTTTTGTGGAACACCCACCACGCGCAGGCGCACCGCGCCTTCGTGGGTGAACTTGAACGCGTTGTCGAGCAGACAATCCATGCACTGGATCAGTTTGTCGGCATCGCCGATCACGCGGTCCGGCAACTCGTCCGCCACGTCGATGGAAAATGCCAGGCCCTTGTTCTGCGCGCCGGTGCTGAACTGCTGACGCAAGGTGTCGAGCGCACCGCGCAGGCTGAACACCTGGGGCTGGGCGGTCAGGCGCCCGGCTTGCAGTTCGGTCAGGGTGAGGATGCCGTTGACCATGCGCATCATGTCCCGCGCCGAGCCGGCGGCGGTTTGCTGGTACTGCGCCAGGTCATCGTCCAACGGCACGGTTTGCATCAGCTCAAGGGAGCCGATCACGCCATTCATCGGTGTGCGCAGTTCGTGGGTCAGGGTGGCGAGGAATTCGTCTTTCAGACGATTGCTGCGCGCGAGTTGCTGGTTGAGCACTTCGAGTTTCTGGCTGGCGTCGAACAGGATTTGCGCCTGCTGCTCACGCATGCCATTGATGCGGTCCGCCAGGGCCAGTGAGAGCAGCGCCACTTCAATCGCAGAACCGAGCTGGCTGGCGTACATGGTGAGGAACATGTTGGGCAGGTAGCCCAATACCATCATCGTGTTGACCACCCCGCCGAGCAGGAATGCCGACCAGGCGATGATGAAATACCGCGCCATGCGCTGGCCGCAATACCAGGCCTTGATCGCGGCAACAAAGATGGTCACGGTAAACACCAGCGCCAGACCGGTGGCCAGGCGCAGGGCCACCGCATAGCTGGTCAGCAGCGCCAGCACCATCACCACCGCGCCGCAGGTCGCCAGCGCCAGCAAGATCCGGTCGAGCCAGCGGCTGTGCTGCGCGGTGTGCAGGAAGCTGCGCGCGAACAGGCTGCCGAACAGCGCTGCCGACCCGATCAGGAACGGCACCGCTGCATTCGACCACCACGGGTTGTTCGGCCAGAAGTACTCCACGGCCACGCCATTGACCGACAGTTGGTACAGGCCGAACGAGGCGATATACAGGATGTAATAGAGGTAGCTGGTGTCGCGTACGCTGAGGTAGATAAACAGGTTGTAGACCAGCATCCCCAGCAGTACGCCGTAGATGGCGCCCAGCACATACAAGCGCAGCGGTTGTTCTTCCAGGTAGGCGGTGCCGGCCCAGAGCGTCAACGGCGCCTGGATCGAGCCTTCGCTTTGCAGGCGCAGGTACACGGTTTGCTGCTGGTCGGGCACAAAGTTGAGCTTGAACAGGTAATTGCTTTGACGCACTTCACGGCTGGAAAAAGGCAGTGCACTGCCGGTGCGGGTGGTCAGTCGGTAGCCGCCGGTGCCGTCGTTCTGGTACAGGTCCAGGCGGTTCAGCGGCGGGTACGCCAGCTCCAGAAACCAGGTACGCGGCGCGCGAGGGTCAGTGGCGGTGTAATGCAGATCGACCTTGAGCCAGAACACCGAGCGTGAATAACCGGCATTGAGGGTGGCTTGGTCGTGGGTCTTGAACTGGGCGGCGTAGGCGGGGGAACTGACTTGGGCGATGGTGAGGGCGTCGGTAGGGTCTTCGAGTACTTGCATGACCCGGCCCAGCGGCAGGCTTCGAGTGCTCTGATTGAACTCGACGGCGCCGGCGAGCATCGGCAGCCCGCACAATAATAAGATCAGCAAATAGCGCATAGAGCCCCAGCGTGGCCTGTCCGGTTATGTCAAAAGCCCCCATTCCTTTTGAGAAGACGTATGCCGGCGATACAGTAAGTTGTTTGGATCCACTCTAGCATAGCCGCTGGAGGCCATTAGACACCATTGAAATAATTTTTTGAAAGGCTCTAGCACGCGGCTTTCAACGCATTTATGGCCCAACACTCGATAATGGCCATAAGCCATAAATGTGCCTGGACAGCGGCAAAATTCAACCCTCGCCAGACAGCCACGCAAAAAGCGTTTGGTGGTAAGCTCGCGCACCATGAATATCTACAGCTCTCGCCCCGTTGTCCTCTGTCTCTCCGGCCATGACCCAAGTGGTGGCGCCGGCCTGCAGGCAGATATCGAAGCCCTGCTCGCCCAAGGCTGTCATGCGGCTCCCGCCGTCACCGCCCTGACCGTGCAGAACACCGTCAATGTCAGCGATTTCCGCGTGCTCGACCGCGAGTGGGTCCTGGCCCAGGCGAATGCCGTGCTCGGCGATTCCGAAGTGGCGGCGGTCAAGCTTGGCATGCTCGGGTCCACCGCGATGGTCGACACCGTGGTCGAACTGCTGCAGGCGCACCCGCACCTGCCGGTGGTGTGCGACCCGGTGCTGCGGGCCGGCGGCGGTGGCAGCCTGGGCAAGGACGAAGTCGGCTACGCGATGCGCGAGCGGCTGCTGCCGTTGTCGCTGATCGCCACGCCCAACTTGCCTGAAGCGCGCATCCTCGCCGAACTGCCTGAAGGCACCGCGGACGAATGCGCCGAGAAGCTGCTGCCGTTTATCAAGCACCTGCTGATAACCGGCGGCCACGGCGACGAGCATGAAGTGCACAATCGCCTGTACAGCCGCGACGGCACGCGCCAGACCTTTACCTGCCAGCGCCTGCCCGGCAGCTATCATGGTTCGGGCTGCACGCTGGCCAGCGCACTGGCCGGTCGCATCGCCCAGGGCGAAGGCCTGGTCAGTGCTGTGCAGTCGGCGCTCAACTACACTTGGCGCACCTTGCGTGACGCCGAACAACTCGGCCAGGGCCAGTTCGTGCCGCGCCGTTTGCCGCTGGATTTCTGCTCTTAAAGCACAAGAGGCCTGCCCGATGAAACTACGTGGCCTGTATGCCATTACCGACAGCCAACTGTTGGCCGGCAAATTTCTCGCCTACGTCGAAGCGGCATTGGACGGCGGCGTAACCCTGCTGCAGTACCGCGACAAAAGCAGCGACGAAGCCCGCCGCCTGCGAGAGGCGGAGAAACTGCGCGAGCTGTGCTCGCGCTACAAGACCCAGCTCATTATCAATGACGACGCCGAACTGGCCGCGCGCCTGGGCGTGGGCGTACACCTGGGCCAAACCGACGGCCCACTGACCCCGGCCCGAGCGTTGCTCGGTTCCAAAGCGATCATCGGCGCCACCTGCCACAGCCAGATCGAACTGGCCGAACAGGCCGCCAAGGAAGGCGCCAGCTACGTCGCCTTCGGCCGCTTCTTCAATTCCAACACCAAGCCCGGCGCACCCGCCGCCTCCGTTGACATGCTGGCCCAGGCCCGCGCGCGCCTGCAGCTGCCGATCTGCGTGATCGGCGGCGTCACCCTGGAAAACGCCGAACCACTGGTGGCCCACGGTGCCGACCTGCTCGCCGTGGTGCACGGCCTGTTCGGTGCCGACAGCACCCAGGAAATCACGCGCCGCGCGCGCGCATTCAACGATCTTCTTAAAATTTCAGTTTAGAGAGCCCGACCATGTCCCGTTCCGAAACCCTGTTTGCCAATGCTCAAAAACACATTCCCGGCGGTGTGAACTCCCCCGTGCGTGCGTTCAAGAGCGTGGGCGGCACGCCGTTGTTCTTCAAGCATGCCGAAGGCGCCTACGTCACCGACGAAGATGACAAGCGCTACGTTGACTACGTGGGTTCCTGGGGCCCGATGATCCTCGGCCACAGCCACCCGGACGTGCTCGATGCGGTGCGCCAGCAGTTGCAACACGGCCTGTCCTACGGCGCTCCGACCGCCATGGAAACCGAGATGGCGGACTTGGTGTGCTCGATCGTGCCGTCGATGGAAATGGTGCGCATGGTCAGCTCAGGCACTGAGGCCACCATGAGCGCGATTCGCCTGGCCCGTGGTTTTACCGGCCGCGACAGCATCATCAAGTTCGAAGGCTGCTACCACGGCCACTCCGACAGCCTGCTGGTAAAAGCCGGTTCCGGCGCGCTGACCCAGGGCGTGCCGAGCTCGGCCGGTGTACCGGCGGCCTTCGCCAAGCACACCCTGACCCTGCCATTCAACGACATCGCCGCCGTCGAGCAGATGCTCAGTGAAGTGGGCCAAGAGGTGGCGTGCATCATCGTCGAGCCGGTCGCCGGCAACATGAACTGCGTACCGCCGGCGCCTGGCTTCCTTGAAGGCCTGCGCGAGCAGTGCGACAAGCACGGCGTAGTGCTGATTTTCGACGAAGTCATGACCGGTTTCCGTGTCGCCCTCGGCGGCGCCCAGGCTTACTACGGCGTCACGCCCGACCTGAGCACCTTCGGCAAGATCATCGGCGGCGGCATGCCGGTGGGTTGCTTCGGCGGCAAGCGCGACATCATGCAGCACATCGCGCCACTGGGCCCGGTGTACCAGGCGGGCACCTTGTCGGGTAACCCATTGGCGATGGCGGCCGGCCTGACCACCTTGCGCCTGATCAGCCGCCCGGGCTTTCACGCCGAGCTGACCGACTACACCACGCGCCTGCTCGATGGCCTGCAACAGCGCGCCGATGCTGCCGGCATCCCGTTCGTCACCACGCAAGCCGGTGGCATGTTCGGCCTGTACTTCAGCGGTGCCGACGATATCGTCACCTTCGATGACGTGATGGGCAGCGATGCCGACCTGTTCAAGCGCTTCTTCCACTTGATGCTGGAAGGCGGCGTTTACCTGGCACCGAGCGCCTTCGAAGCGGGCTTCACCTCGATCGCCCATGGCGATGCAGAGTTGAAATTGACCCTGGATGCTGCCGAGCGCGCCTTCGCGGCCCTGAAATAAGGCGCCTATCAAGCTGACGTTGCCTTGGGTGACGTCAGAATTTGCTACTTTGCTTACAGCGCTTTCCTGCATTTTTCGAGAAATCACCTGCAATCCGGCAGATAACTTGCCCACGCAGCAGAAAAACGAGTAAAGACTTTGTAAGCAGAGGCCTGCTTATTTCATAATGCGCGCTTATTGGACCCGCGAGGGTCCGCGCGCCCCGTCAGAGGTAAGTCGATTCCCATGAAACGCACCGGCCGCACCCTGGTTCTGGGCTGCCTGTTGCTCCTTCAGCCGCTGCTGGCACATGCACAAGCAGGCGGCAACTCGTTGTTAATCCCAGCGATGGGTCGTTGCACCCTCAATACCCAGCCAGACAGCCAGGCCGAAGCCCTGAGCGCGTGCCAGAAACAGGCCGACGGCGGGGATGCGCAGGCGCAATACGAGTTGGGCGAGTACTACCACGACGACAAAAACCCCGCCCGCGACCTCAACAAGGCCTTGAGCTACTTCGAGAAAGCGTCGTTGCAGGGCCATGCCCAGTCGCAATTCGAACTGGGAAAAATGTTTTTCCATGGCGAAGGCGTGCCGGCCAATAACGTCCAGGCCTATATCGTGCTGAAAATGGCCGCGGTCAACGGCGCTGAAGACGCGCTGGACACCGCCGACGAAGTCGCCGAGCACATGCAGCGTGATGAGTTGGAAGTGGCGACCCAGGTGTTGGGCCAGATCTTCCGCAATTACTTGCAGGAATTGCAGAGTGCCGATGGGCGCTCGCCCTTCTCGCCCCTTCCCTGATTTCAGCTAAACCCTTCTACCGCTATTGCAGACAAGCCAGCTCCCACACTTGAACGCGCTCCAAGATTGGAATGCAATCGAATGTGGGAGCTGGCTTGCCTGCGATGGGCACACCTCGGTCTAACGCCCTACTTCTCAGGCATTGGCATCGGAAACGGCATCACATTGCTGGTGCCACGCGCTTCGCTGATTTTCGGCGTGCCCAGGCGCTCGACTTCGTCGATGCGCACAATCGAGTGCATCGGCACAAAGCTGCGCACCACGCCTTCAAACTGCGCTTTCAGCTTTTCCTCGCCCGGATCGACGACCAACTGGGTGCGCTCGCCAAAGACGAACTCTTCCACTTCCAGAAAGCCCCACAGATCACTTTGATAGATCTGCTTGGCGTACATTTCGAACACCTGGCCCTGGTTAAGGAAAATCACCTTATAGATTGGAGCTTCACGTTTGGTCATGGTGGGCGAATAACACATCGGGGATATAAAAGAGGGCGCGAACTATAGCATGGCACCCGATGCACAACGCTAGGAACCAATGGACATGCCCCCTATAATGCGCGGTTCTTTACCACCAGTTGACGATTCCCATGGCCAAGAAGCTTTACATCGAAACCCACGGTTGCCAGATGAACGAGTACGACAGCTCGCGCATGGTCGATCTGCTGGGCGAACATCAGGCCCTGGAAGTCACCGCCCGCGCCGAAGATGCTGACGTTATCCTGCTCAATACCTGCTCGATTCGTGAGCGCGCCCAGGACCGTGTGTATTCCCAGCTGGGCCGCTGGCGTGAGCTGAAACTGGCCAACCCGGACATGGTGATTGCCGTTGGCGGCTGCGTGGCCAGCCAGGAAGGCGCCGCGATCCGCGACCGCGCGCCCTATGTTGACGTGGTCTTCGGCCCGCAGACCCTGCACCGCCTGCCGGAAATGATCGACGCCGCGCGTATCACCAAGCTGCCGCAGGTGGACGTGTCGTTCCCGGAAATCGAAAAATTCGACCACTTGCCCGAGCCGCGCATCGATGGCCCGAGCGCCTATGTGTCGGTGATGGAAGGCTGCAGCAAGTACTGCACCTTCTGCGTGGTGCCTTACACCCGTGGTGAAGAAGTCAGCCGGCCGTTTGATGACGTGCTGGCAGAAATTATCCACCTGGCCGAAAACGGTGTGCGCGAAGTCACCCTGCTGGGCCAAAACGTCAACGGCTATCGCGGTCAGACCCACGATGGTCGCCTGGCCGACCTGGCAGAGTTGATCCGCGTAGTGGCCGCCGTCGATGGCATCGAGCGCATTCGCTACACCACCTCGCACCCGCTGGAGTTCTCCGACAGCCTGATCCAGGCCCATGCCGAAGTGCCGGAGTTGGTCAAACACCTGCACTTGCCGGTGCAATCGGGCTCGGACCGCATTCTGTCGGCGATGAAGCGCAACCACACGGCCCTGGAATACAAATCCAAGCTGCGCAAACTGCGCGCGGCGGTGCCGGGTATCTGCATCAGCTCGGACTTTATCGTCGGCTTCCCTGGGGAGACCGAGAAAGATTTCGAGCAGACCATGAAGCTGATCGAAGACGTCGGTTTCGACTTCTCCTACTCGTTCGTCTACAGCCAGCGACCGGGCACCCCGGCTGCCGACCTGGCGGATGAAACCCCGGAAGCGCTGAAAAAAGAGCGCTTGAACGCGCTGCAGCACCGTCTGAACCAGCAAGGTTTCGAAATCAGCCGACAAATGGTCGGCTCGATCCAGCGCATCCTGGTCACCGACTATTCGAAAAAAGACCCGGGCGAGCTGCAAGGGCGTACCGAGAACAACCGCATCGTCAACTTCCGCTGCGACAACCCAACCCTGATCGGCCAGTTTGCGGATGTGCACATTGATGCGGCGCAACCGCACTCGTTGCGCGGGTCGTTGGTTAACTGATCGCTCTGACCTGATGTAGATCAAAATGTGGGAGCTGGGGTTGGGGGG
>NZ_JANLOF010000002.1:0-62751 GCF_025466135.1 Pseudomonas sp. 14P_5.3_Bac1
GCCCGCTCCCACATTTTTTACCGCGTTCTATTCAGCGATAAATCAGCCAGCCAGGCCGACGAACATATCCTGCACGTCGTCATGGTTGTCCAGGCCTTCCAGGAAGGCTTCGACTTCGGCCATTTGCTCATCGGTCAAACCACTCACCGGGTTCTTCGAGATGTAGCCCAGCTTGGCCGACAACACCGTGAAACCCTGCTCTGGCAGGGCCTTCTGCACGGCATCCAGGTCGGTGGTTTCGGTGATGAACAGGGTGGTGCCCTCTTCTTCGCCGTCTTCAAAGTCCTGGGCGCCGGCTTCGATAGCCGCCATTTCCGGATCAGCGTCCGGCGTGTCCGGCGACGCTTCGATCAGGCCGACGTGGTTGAAGTCCCAGGCCACAGAGCCCGAAGCACCCAACTGACCTTTGCGGAACGCCACGCGGATTTCCGCCACGGTGCGGTTGATGTTATCGGTCACGCACTCGACGATCAGCGGCACCTGGTGCGGGGCGAACCCTTCGTAGGTCACGCGGTGGTACTGCACGGTTTCACCCAGCAGGCCGGCGCCTTTCTTGATCGCACGCTCCAGGGTTTCCTTGGGCATCGAAGCCTTTTTGGCTTGCTCAACCACCAGACGCAGGTGGGCGTTGGTCGCGGTGTCGGCTCCGTTGCGGGCGGCGATGGTGATTTCCTTCACCAGCTTGCCGAAGATCTTGCCCTTGGCATTGGATGCCGCTTCTTTATGTTTGACTTTCCACTGTGCGCCCATGACTCACTCTCTTCTGTCCATCGCGCCGAGACGTCTACTGGCCGGCGCTTTGGGGGCAGAGTTTATAGGGCAAAAAAAATTCGTTCCAGCAAAAAACCGTCAACACGCCAACTCGAAAAACGCCTGGATCAGGCGCAGTGAGCGGCGTCGCTGCATGCAACCGAGCATGTGCCGGTTGACCAGCCCGTCGCCCTGCAAGGGAATGGCATGCACGCGCGGATCGCGGCTGACCTCCATTGACGACACCACCCCCACGCCCAGTTCAGCGGCGACGGCTTCGGTCACCGCCTCACGGCTGTCCAGTTCGAGCAAGACTTTGGGCTGCACAGCGGCGCTGGCGCACGCGCTGTCGAAGGTGCGCCGGGTAATCGAGCCGGGCTCGCGAAGCACCATGATCACTTCATGCAATTGCTCAAGGCGAATGCCCGCCGGGTCGGCCAGCCACGGATGCCCTGCCGGCACCAAGGCGCAGATGCGCGATTCGTTCAGGGCTTGCAGGTGCAGGCCATTGCGCGGTTCCACCTCGGTGAGCACCGCCACATCCGCATGCTCGGACAACAGCGCCGCCAGGGTTTCCTGAGCATTGCCCAAGCGCAGGTTGACGGTAATGCCCGGGTAGCGCGCACGTAACCTGGCGATCATCGGCATCACCAGATGCGGGCCGTCGGCCGCCACCTCCAGGCGCCCGGTGAGCAACTGACGGTTGGCTTCCAGCAGGGTCTGGGCCTCGTCCACCAGGCCGAAGATCGCGCGGGTGATCGCCGCCAGGCGCGTGCCCTCCTCGGTCAACTCCACCCGCCGCGCCGTGCGCCGTAACAACGGGATCTGATAGTGCTCCTCCAGAGCCTTGATGTGCCCGGTCACCGCCGGCTGGCTGATGAACAGCCGCGCCGCCGCCCGGGTGAAACTGCCCTCGCGGGCTACGGCATCGAATGCACGCAGTTGGAACAAGTTCATAGCTATCGGCCTCACTGATAGCTCGCATAACAACAAACAATTTGATTGATAACAAGCCAAACTGCAATTTAGGCGCCGTAGATTCAACCCCCCGAGACTTGCGAGGACTTGAGATGACCACCGCCGCGCCCATTCTGCTCACACCCGGCCCCCTGACCACGTCCGTGCGTACGCGTCAGGCCATGCTGGTGGATTGGGGTTCATGGGACCAGCGATTCAACCAACTCACCGCCAGCGTCTGCGAGCAGTTGCTGGCGATTCTCAACGCTGCCGACAGCCACCACTGCGTGCCCCTGCAAGGCAGCGGCACCTTTGCCGTCGAAGCCGCCATCGGCACTCTGGTGCCGCGCAATGGCAAGGTGCTGGTGTTGATCAACGGCGCCTACGGCAAGCGCCTGGCGAAGATCTGCGAAGTGCTCGGCCGCGATTTCAGCACCTTTGAAACCGCCGAGGATGAACCGACCACTGCGGCCGATGTGGACCGTCTGCTGCTCGCCGACCCGGCCATTACCCACGTGGCGCTGATCCACTGCGAGACCAGCACCGGCATTCTCAACCCGCTGCCGCAGATCGCCGAGGTGGTGAAAAGCCACGGCAAGCGCTTGATCATCGACGCCATGAGTTCCTTCGGTGCGTTGCCAATTGACGCTCGCGAAGTGCCGTTCGACGCGCTGATCGCCGCCTCGGGCAAATGCCTGGAAGGCGTGCCGGGCATGGGCTTTGTGTTTGCCAACAAACAGTCGCTGGCCGCCGCCCAAGGCAACTGCCACTCCCTGGCGATGGACCTGTTCGACCAGCACCGCTACATGGCCAAGACCGGGCAATGGCGATTCACCCCGCCAACGCACGTGGTCGCCGCCCTGCACGAAGCGCTGCTGCAATACCACGAAGAGGGCGGCCTGCCTGCGCGTCACCAACGCTACGCACGCAACTGTCAGGCGCTGCTGGACGGCATGGCCGAACTGGGGCTGCGCAGCTTCCTGCCGGCAGCGATCCAGGCGCCGATCATCGTCACCTTTCATGCGCCAAAGGACCCGCGTTACCAGTTCAAGGACTTCTACGAGCGGGTCAAGGCCAAGGGTTTCATCCTTTACCCCGGCAAATTGACTCAAGTGGAAACCTTCCGCGTGGGCTGCATCGGCCACGTCGACGCGGCCGGCATGCGCGCAGCGGTCAAGGCGATCGCGCAGGTGCTGCAAGAAATGGAAGTGCTGGACGTCTGATTGCCCCATTACCCACAGGATTTGAACCATGAACTATCAAAACCCCAACACCCTCCAGGCCGTTATCCTCGACTGGGCCGGCACCGTGGTCGATTTCGGCTCGTTCGCCCCCACGCAAATCTTTGTCGAAGCCTTCGCCGAATTCGACGTGCAAGTCTCCATCGAAGAGGCCCGTGGCCCGATGGGCATGGGCAAGTGGGACCATATCCGCACCCTTTGCGACCAGCCGCAGGTGGCCGAGCGTTACCGCAAGGCGTTCGGCCGTACGCCGACGGATGATGACGTGACCGCCATCTACCAGCGCTTCATGCCATTGCAGATCGAGAAGATAGCCGAACACTCGGCGCTGATTCCCGGCGCCCTCGACACCATTGCCCGGCTGCGTGTGCAAGGCATCAAGATCGGTTCCTGCTCCGGCTACCCCAAGCAAGTGATGGACAAGGTCGTCGCCCTGGCCGCCACCAATGGCTACTTCGCCGATCACGTGGTCGCCACCGACGAAGTCCCCAACGGCCGCCCATGGCCGGCCCAGGCACTGGCCAACGTGATCGCGCTGGGCATCGATGATGTGGCGGCTTGCGTGAAGGTCGACGACACCGTGCCGGGCATTCTCGAAGGCCGCCGTGCGGGCATGTGGACCGTCGCTCTCACCTGCTCGGGCAATGCGCTGGGCCTGACCTACGAGCAATTTCGTAACCTGGACGCCGCCACCCTGAACAGCGAGCGCAAACGCATCGAGAAACTCTTTGAAGGCTCGCGCCCGCACTACCTGATCGACACTATCAACGACCTGCCTGCAGTGATCACCGATATCAATCAGCGCCTGGCGCGCGGTGAAATGCCGCAAAGCCACTGATTGAGGTCAAAACAACGGCATTTACGCCAGGCAAAGCGCTCAAAACCGGCATACAGTTAAAGGACTCCGTCACCAAGAACGGAGGTTTGCCCTGATGAGTGAGGAACACAGCGATGCCGTGGAAAAACTCCGATACACGCTACAGCACCATGTCGATTGCGCTGCACTGGTTGATGGTGGTGCTACTGGCGGTGGTTTACGCCTGCATAGAGTTACGCGGCCAGTTTCCCAAAGGCAGTGGCGCGCGTACGTTGATCGTCGAAATGCACTTTATGTTTGGCCTCACCGTGTTCGTGCTGGTGTGGCTGCGCCTGTTCGCGCGCAGCCTGGGCGTTGCGCCGAAAATCGTGCCGGCACCCCCGCAATGGCAAAGCCTGTTGGCCACGCTGATGCACGTTGCGCTGTATGCGTTGATGATCGGCATGCCGATCGCCGGCTGGCTGATTGTCAGTGCCGAGGGGCATTCGGTGATGTTCTATGGCATTGAGCTGCCGCCGTTGATCGCTGAAAACAAGGCTCTGGCCAAAGAGATTGAGCACTGGCATGTGCTGTTCGGCAAGGTCGGCTACTGGCTGATCGGGCTGCATGCATTGGCCGGGATCATTCACCACTACATCCTGCGCGACAACACGGCGCTGCGGATGATGCCCGGTCGAGTCAAAACCGGCGGCTAAGCCTCTACGCAAACCCACGGCGACCTTGCAGGCCGCCGGTATGCACGAAGATCAGACGAGTGCCGGGAGGAAAACGCCCGGCCTCGATCTGCTGCTTGAGCGCCAACAAGGCCTTGGCGGTGTAAAGCGGCTCCAGCGGCACACCACTGGCCTGTTCCGTGGCGTGCATGAATTCAAGCAATAACGGATCGACCTTGGCGAAACCGCCTCGGCTTGCGTCCACTAATTCATACCCTTGCTGCACGATAGCCTGCACGTTTTGAGCGACGCCGTGGTCGTCCGGCACCGCCATTGCGCCATAGACCGTGCGCGCGCCCGCCTCGGCCAACGTCAACCCGGCCAGCGTCGTACCGGTGCCCGCCGCCAACCACCACGCGTCGTAGTCGGCCCAGCCCAGGGCGTTCAATTGCGCGCGCACTTGATCGACCAATACCGCGCAGCCCAAGGCACCGGCGATTCCACCGCCGCCTTCCGGCACGGGGTAAAGTTGCGGGTATTGTGCGTGCCACGGCAACCAGAAATCCGCCGCATGCCGCACGCGATAGCCGCCGTAACCGAGCCAATGCAGCTGCATGCCGAAGGCTTTCAGGTCGAGCACAGTGGGTGTGTCTTGCGGATGGCCGCGCAACAGGCCTACGGTCGGGAAACCGAAGCGTTTGCCGGCCGCCGCCAGCGCGTGCAGGTGGTTGGAGTGCGCGCCGCCGAGGCTGATGACTCCGCGGGCTCCGGCCGACTGGGCATCGGCCAGGTGCTGGGTGAGCTTGAACCACTTGTTGCCGCTGATCAGCGGGTCGATGCGATCCAGACGCAGCACGGCCAGCTCGACGCCGTTCAGCCAATCCAGCTGCAACAGTTCAAGGGGCGCGTGGGGAAGCCAGTCGAAAGGGCCCATCGGGAGGCATCTGAATAGAAAAAGGGGCGGTAGTCTAACACCGCCCCTTTTTCCGTCTTACAGCTCGGCAGCGAGGCGCGAGCCCTGGTTGATGGCGCTCTTGGCATCCAGCTCGGCCGCCACGTCGGCGCCGCCGATCAGGTGCACGTTCTGGCCTGCGGCGACCAGGCCGTCCTGCAGCTCGCGCAGCGGGTCTTGCCCGGCGCAGATGACGATGTTGTCCACCGCCAGCAGCTGCGGCTCGCCTTCGGCGCCGATGCGGATATGCAGACCCTGGTCATCGATGCTCAGGTATTCGACGCTGTTGAGCATCTGCACCTGTTTGTTCTTCAGGCCTGTGCGGTGGATCCAGCCGGTAGTCTTGCCCAGGCCGTCGCCGACCTTGGAGGTTTTGCGTTGCAGCAGGAACACTTCACGCGCCGGTGCATGCGGCGCCGGCTTGATGCCGGCCACGCCACCACGGGCTTGCAGCTGCGTGTCGATGCCCCACTCTTTCCAGAACGCTTCGCGATCCAGGCTGGTGGACACGCCGGCGTGCACCAGAAATTCAGAGACGTCAAAGCCGATCCCGCCAGCGCCGATCACCGCCACGCGCTTGCCCACCGGCTTGCGCTCAAGAATCACGTCCAGGTAACTCAGCACCTTGGCGTTGTCGATACCCGGGATGGCCGGGGTGCGCGGCGCAATGCCGGTGGCGAGGATAATCTCGTCATACCCGCCCGCCGCCAGTTGCGCGACATCCACACGGGTGTTGAGGCACACCTCGACATGGGTGGTCTGCAATTTGCGCTTGAAGTAGCGCAGGGTTTCAAAGAACTCCTCTTTGCCCGGCACGCGCTTGGCGATATTGAACTGGCCGCCGATTTCGCTGGCGGAATCGAACAAGGTCACTTGATGGCCGCGCTCCGCCGTCACGGTAGCCGCTGCCAGGCCTGCAGGACCGGCGCCGACCACGGCGATTTTCTTGATCTGCTTGACCGGCAGGTAGTTCAGCTCGGTTTCGTAGCAGGCGCGCGGGTTGACCAGGCAGGTGGTCAGCTTGCCGCCAAAGGTATGGTCCAGGCAGGCCTGATTGCAGCCGATGCAGGTGTTGATTTCATCGGCGCGGCCGGCCGCCGCCTTGTTGACGAACTCCGGGTCGGCCAGGAATGGCCGCGCCATCGAGACCATGTCGGCATCGCCTTCGGCGAGGATCTGCTCGGCAATGTCCGGCGTATTGATGCGGTTGGTGGTGATCAGCGGAATCTGCACCGCACCGCGCAGCTTGGCGGTGACTTTGCTGAACGCGCCACGCGGCACTTTGGTGGCGATGGTCGGGATACGCGCTTCGTGCCAGCCGATACCGGTGTTGATAAGGGTCGCACCCGCCTGCTCGATGGCCTTGGCCAGCTGCACGATTTCTTCCCAGCTGCTGCCGCCTTCGACCAGGTCGAGCATCGACAGGCGGAAGATAATAATGAAGTTCGGGCCCACGGCTTCACGCACGCGGCGCACGATGTCCACCGCCAGGCGCATGCGGTTTTCGTAGCTGCCACCCCAACGGTCGGTGCGATGGTTGGTGTGGGCGGCCAGGAACTGGTTAATGAAGTAGCCTTCGGAACCCATAATTTCCACGCCGTCGTATTCGGCGACCTGGGCCAGCAGCGAGCAAGTGACGAAATCCTGGATCTGCTTTTCGATGCCTTCTTCGTCCAGTTCCCTGGGCTTGAACGGGTTGATCGGCGCCTGGATCGCGCTCGGTGCGACTTGCTTGGGGCTGTAGGCATACCGCCCGGCGTGAAGGATCTGCATGCAGATCTTGCCGCCCGCTTCGTGCACGGCCTGGGTCACGATTTTGTGCTTCTGCGCTTCCTCGTCAGTGGTCAGCTTGGCCGCACCGGCATACACGCCGCCCTCGTCGTTCGGGCCAATCCCGCCGGTGACCATCAGGCCGACACCGCCACGGGCGCGCTCGGCAAAGTAGGCGGCCATGCGCTCGAAACCACCTGGCTTTTCTTCAAGGCCTGTGTGCATCGAGCCCATCAGGGTGCGATTGCGCAAGGTGGTAAAACCCAGGTCCAACGGGGCCAGCAGGTGCGGGTAGGCAGCAGCGGTCATGGTACAGCTCCACAACGGATCATCACGGGACGTGGCAGGCTCGAATGGCCTGCCATCGGTTTATGTCCCACAGACTAAGAGGCGATGGACTGCCGCTCAATGACTGAAACTGACAAGTTATTGATCCAAATGCACAGCGCCCCTTGGCAAGCAGGTGCCTGAGCCCTACCCTAGTCGGCGAACCCTGCACACGGTCTGTTGTCTGTTGCCCCATGCGTAAACTTCTAGCGTTCACCCTCGTCATGGCCCTGGTTGCCGCCGTCGCCGCGTATCTGGTCTGGACCCAGGAGCGCCCTGTGGCGCATTACCTGTCGGACCTGCGCATTTCCCTGGCCGTCAATGAAGGCGAGCCTGCCGATCGTGGCAACTTGCTGGGCATTCAGCCGGAGTTGTTCCCCGCCGATTACCAGAGCCTGGAGCGCCTGCACCTGAAGCTCGCGGCGTACCTGCAAAAGGCCCGTGATCAGGGGCTGATCAATCAAAAGACCATCGTGGTCCTGCCCGAACATATCGGCACCTGGCTGATGCTCAGCGGCGAAAAAAACGAGTTGTACCAGGCGGTCCATTTAAAAGACGCGATGAACTGGCTGTCGGCCAGCAACCCTCTGCAGTTTGCGCGCGCATGGATCAGCGCCACCGGCGATAACCGCATGGATGACGCCTACCTGCGTATGAAAGCCTCCGCCATGGCGCGCGACTATCAAGTGTTGTTCGGCGGCCTGGCCAAAGAGTTTGGCGTCACGCTGGTGGCCGGCTCCATCACCCTGCCCAACCCGAGTGTCGAACAAGGCCAACTGCATGTCGGCCATGGTCCGCTGTACAACGCCAGCCTGGTGTTCGGTGCCGACGGTTTGCCAGTGGGCCAGCCACAGCGCCAGTTCTACCCCATCTACGATGAGCGCGGTTTTATCCAACCGGGCGATGAAAATATCGTCAACGTGGTCGACACCCCGGCCGGGCGCCTGGGCATCCTGATCGGCAGCGACAGCTGGTACCCGGACAACTACCGCAAACTCAACGAGCAAGGCGCGCAGTTGGTCGCCGTGCCGGCATTTGTGACTGGCCGCGACACATGGGATCGCCCATGGCGCGGGTTTAAAAGTGTGTCGACGCCACCCGAAATCAGCCTCAAGCCCGAGGAGCTCAGCGAAGGCGAAGCCTGGCACCGTCTGACCCTGATCAGCCAACAGCCGATCAGCCAGGCAAGCGCCGGCATGAGCGTGTTCCTGCGTGGGCAGTTCTGGGACTTGGGCACTGCCGGGCACAGCTTTCTCAGCAGCAACGGGCGAGTCAACGCCGACAGCGGCGCCCGTGGCGCACGCCTGCTGAATATCTGGTTGTAGCGCCTTGAAGCCGGTGCGCCTCGGGGATCTGTCGGTGGGCTTCGTGCACACCCTGGCGGACGCCATTCAAAGCCACGGCCTGGACCCGCAACCGCTGCTGCTGCAATACGGCCTGGACGCCGCGCGCCTCGCCGAAGCCGGTGCGCGTCTGTCGATCCCGCGTTACATGCGCCTGGGCCATGCGGCCATCCAACTGACCGGCGACCCGGGCCTGGGCTTGCGCATGGGCCAGCTCAGCCGCTTGAGTCAGGCGGGCCTGGCAGGCGTCACCGCCGCGCAAGCGCCCAACGTGCGTGAAGCCGCGCGCACATTGACCCGGTTCGAGGCGCTGTACGGCTCCAACTATCGCGGGCAGTCGAGTTTTCACGAAGATGCCGAAGGGGCGTGGCTGCGGTTCTATTCCATCAGCCCCTACAACGCCTACAACCGCTTTGTGGTGGATTCGATCATCGCCGGCTGGCTGCAGCAATTGTCCAGCCTGGCCCAACAACCGGTGCAGGCGCAGCGCATCGACATCGAATTTGAAGCGCCCCCCTATTGTGACCAGTACGCCGTGCTGGGTGACGGCCCGGTGCAATTTGGCGCCGACGCCAATCAACTGCGCCTGAGCCAGCAAACCCTGGCGATGCGCAACCCGCAGCATTGCCCGAGTACCTGGCAGCTGTTGTTGAAGTTGTGTGAAGCAGAGCTGGAGCAGTTGACGCGCACCCGCAGCCTGCGCGAGCGCATTACCCGTTTGCTGGGGCCGATGCTCAATGGCGGCCGGGAACCCGACCTGGAAGAAGTGGCGGCACGCTTGAAGCTGCCCACCTGGACCCTGCGCCGCAAACTGGCCGAAGAAGGCACACAGTTTCGCGCGATTCTCAACGACACCCGTCGCGATCTGGCCATGACCTACATTCGTGACACGGAATTGGCGTTCGGCGAAATCGCCTACTTGCTCGGTTTTGCTTCAGCCCAAGCCTTTCAACGAGCGTTCAGGCGATGGAACAACCAGACTCCAGGGGAATTTCGCCGCAGTCAGCGGCATTCCGCCTGAAGTCGGTATTACAGCTCGGTGGCGTCATCGACCGGATCCAGCGGATCCAATTCAAACGCGTGGTACTCCAGCAGTTCTTCTTGGTAATCGTCCATGATGGACTCCTTGTGGGTTTAAAGCGGCTGCCAATAAATGACCCGTACAGCCAGCCTAAAGTGCCGTGATGACGAAAAAATGTCTGCGCCATGACGTTCCTGCACATCCTGATTAAACGTAGCAGCGCTGGGTTGATTTAGCGCTCGACATTTGACATGCGATTGCAATCATTGCAAATGCAACCATATTTCCATTAGGGTACGAACCTCTGTTGCCCGGAGCTTCAACCCATGACCGCCTCTACCGCTAACGCCGCGCAGCTGTGTATTGACGCACTGAACGCCGCCGAATCATCGCGCAGTTCGCCGCTGCACACGGTGATGACCATGGCCAATACCCTGGAATTCAGCCGGCACGCCTGGGTGATTCGCGGCCAGTCACGCAGCCGGCGTGTGGGTAGCTGGCCCAGCTGGTTCGCGCGTAATACCGGCGAAAAACCACTGCTGTACCTGCACAGCGCAGCGTCGTCGGCGCAGCTGTGTGCGTTGTCGGATGAGACCGCGCAGCGCGGCATCCTGTGCAACGACATCGAGAACCAGCCTTCGCCCTGGCCCAAGGGCGCGCAACCCTCCCTGCCGCTGTGGCTGGCAAACCACCCGCGTTGCACACCGTATGATCCGGCCTCGGGTGAGGAAGCCCGCGCGATTGTGCTGGCGGGTTTACGCGCGCTGTATGTGGACGGCAAGCCGGGCTTTTATTACCTGGCGCTGCATGACCAAGAGACCGCCGTGACGTTGGATGCGCAAGACCGTGAAGATGCGCTCAAGGGCATGTACCCGATCCAACGTCGCCAAGGGGATGTGCGGTTGCTCGGTGCAGGTCGGGCGCTGGTGGAAGTCGCTCATGCTGCACGGTTGCTTGAACAGGACTGGAGCATCACGGCGCAGCTGTGGAGCTGCCCCAGCTACACGCGACTGGCCCGCGAGGCTGCGGCCGCTGCGCGCTGGAATCGGCTGCACCCCATGGCGCCCCAGCAGAGCTGTCACTTGCGTGAAAGCCTGGCCGGGGATACCACGCCGGTCATCGCCGTCACCGGTTATCCGCAGCCGATTGTCGATCAGTTGGCGCCGTATGTTGACGCGCGTTTTGTGGCCTTGGGCGCAGGCTCGGTGCAGGCCGCTGCGCCGAGTCGTTTCTGGATCGTGGTGTGTGCGTTGAGGGCGTTGGCGGATGAAGGGCGTATTGACGCACAACAGGTGGAAATAGCGATGAAACGCTATCCACTTAAATGAATGGGAAACGCGATAAAAAATGTGGGAGCGGGCAAGCCCGCTTCCACATTGGATCTGCACCGTGTCTCAGGTCTTGCGTCGGTTACGGGTTTGCACACCCGCCTCCACTGCCAACCCCGCCGTACGCTCCAGGGTGTCGGCAAACAACTGGCGCTGCTCCGGCTCGATTTGCGACAGGAACAACTCGTCAACGGTGCCTTCGTAGATCGTCCACATTTTTTTGCGCAACACCCGACCCGCGTCGGTGATCGAGGCAAACGCCGCTCGGCCGTCGCCGTCTGAACGCGAACGCACCACCAGGCCGTCCTTCTCCAGACGGTCCACCAGGCGCGTCAGGTTGTAGCGCTCGATTGCCAGCACATCGGCCAGTTCGTGCATACGGCGAGTGCCCTCGGGGCCGCTTTCCAGGCCCCACAGCGCGTCATACCAGGCGTACGGCGGCAGGCCCGCCTCAGCCAGCCGACGCTCGATTTCACGGATGACCGTCCTGTGGGCCCTGACAAAACGGAACCATACATCAGGCTCATTCGACGACATGCAACACCATCCGGGGAATTTCAAGAAGGTTGCAATAGTAGCTCATCCCGCGCTAGATTCAGGCATGTCGTTGCAATTGCAACTACATTGGCGCCACTCCCACAAGGAGTTCGCTGCTTCAAATCCGCCTACCCTGGAGCTTCACATGACCCCCAATAACGCTGTAAGGCTGGACGACGATCCACAGGAAACCCGCGAGTGGCTGGAGTCCATCGAATCGGTGCTGTCCACCGAAGGCCGCCCGCGCGCCCATTACCTGATAGATCAGTTGCTGGATTTCGACGTAGCGCGCCATGGTGACTTCTACGGGCGGGTGACCACGCCCTACGTCAACACCATTCCCGTCGACCGCCAGTTGCCCTACCCCGGCAACCTGGCCATCGAGCGTCGCACCAATGCGTTTATCCGCTGGAACGCCATGGCCATGGTGTTGCGCGCGGGCAAACATTCCGGTGTGGGTGGGCATATCGCGACTTATGCGTCAGCTGCTGTGCTGTACGACGTAGGCTTTGACCACTTCTTCCGTGGGCGTACCGACACGTTCGATGGCGATCTGGTGTACATCCAGGGCCACTCCTCTCCTGGCATCTATGGCCGCGCGTATCTGGAGGGGCGCATCAGCGAAGCGCAGTTGGACAACTTCCGCCGTGAGGCCGGTGGCGAAGGTTTATCGTCCTACCCGCACCCGCGCTTGATGCCGGACTTCTGGCAATTCCCCACGGTGTCCATGGGGCTGGGGCCGATCACTGCGGCTTACCAGGCGCGATTCATGCGTTACCTGGAATTTCGCAACCTCAAGCAATACCAGGGTCGCAAGGTTTGGGCCTTCCTCGGCGATGGCGAAATGGACCAGCCGGAATCCCTCGCCGCCATCTCCCTCGCCGGCCGCGAGAAACTCGACAACCTGATCTTCGTGGTCAACTGCAACCTGCAACGCCTGGATGGCCCAGTGCGCGGCAATGCCAAAGTGATTCAGGAATTCGAAAGCCTGTACCGCGCCGCCGGTTGGAATGTGATCAAGGTAATCTGGGGCGGTGGCTGGGACGCGCTGCTGGAAAAGGATCAGAGCGGCCTGCTGCGCCAGCGCATGATGGAATGCGTGGACGGCGATTATCAGAATTACAAATCGCAGAACGGTGCCTATGTGCGCGAGCATTTCTTCGGTAAATACCCCGAGTTGCTGGCACTGGTTGCGGACATGTCCGACGACGAAATCTGGAAACTCTCACGCGGTGGCCACGACCCGGACAAGGTCTACAACGCCTATGCAGCCGCCGTGCGCCACCAGGGCCAACCGACGGTGATCCTGGCCAAAACCGTCAAGGGCTTCGGCATGGGTGAAGCCGGAGAAGGCCAGAACATCAACCACCAGCTGAAGAAAATGGGCGCCGAGGCGGTAAAAGCCTTCCGCGACCGCTTCGGCCTGGAAGTGGCGGATGACCAGCTCGACGACATCCCCTACCTCAAGCCCGCTGCCGACAGCGAAGAAGCCCGCTATTTCGCCGCGCGTCGTCAGGCCTTGGGCGGCTATGTGCCCGCGCGCCACAGTGCCATCGAGTCATTGCAAATCCCCGAACTGAGCGCATTTGCGACCCAACTCAAAGACACGGGCGAGCGCGCCATTTCCACCACCATGGCCTTTGTGCGTATCCTTGGCACGCTGCTCAAGGACCCGCACCTGGGCAAGCTGATCGTGCCAATCGTGCCGGATGAATCGCGCACCTTCGGCATGGAAAGCCTGTTCCGTCAGATCGGCATTCATTCAGCGGTGGGTCAGCTTTATACCCCACAGGATGCCGGGCAACTGAGCTACTACAAGGAGAGCAAGGACGGACAAATCATGCAGGAAGGCCTGAACGAATCCGGCGCCATTTCCTCGTGGATCGCGGCCAGTACGTCCTACAGCAACCACGGCCTGATGACCGTGCCGTTCTACATTTTCTATTCGATGTTCGGCTTCCAGCGCGTCGGCGACCTGGCCTGGGCGGCGGGCGATGCGCGGGCGCGCGGGTTCCTGCTGGGGGCCACGGCGGGGCGCACCACGTTGATGGGCGAAGGCTTGCAGCATGACGACGGCCACAGCCATATCCTGTCGTCGGTGATCCCGTGCTGCGTGTCGTATGACCCGACGTTTGCCTACGAGCTGGCGGTGATCATTCGCGAAGGTATGCGGCGCATGTACGTCGAGCAAGAGGACATTTACTACTACATCACCCTGCTCAACGAGAACTACCCACACCCGGCCATGCCCGATGGCGTGGAGCACGGGATTCTCAAGGGCATGTATCAACTGAGCAGCCACCCGCAAGCGCAGGTGCAATTGATGGGCAGCGGGTCAATTTTGCGCGAAGTGATCGCCGCGGCCGATTTGCTCGAAAAAGACTTCGCCGTACACAGCACCGTGTGGAGCGTCACCAGCCTGACCGAGCTGCGCCGTGACGGGCACGCGGCGCAGCGCTGGAACCTGCTGCACCCGGAAAGCGAGCCACGCGCGAGTTACGTTGAGGAATGCCTCGCCGGGCAAGCCGGGCCGGTGGTAGTGGCCACGGACTACATGAAATTATTCGCCGATCAGGTTCGCCCCTTCGTCCACGGCCGTCGCTTTGTAGCGCTGGGCACCGATGGGTTCGGGCAATCGGACACCCGCGAAACCTTGCGTGAGTTTTTCGAAGTGGACCGGCACTTTATCGTGCTGGCGGCCTTGAAGGCTCTGGCCGATGACGGCGTGATCGGCCGGGACACCATCACTCAGGCCATCAGGCGCTACGGGATCAACGTCGACAAGGCGGATCCCGTAGCGGTCTGAGTTACTGCGCAGGCGTGGGCAGCGGCGGAATCGCCTCTGTTGGCGCCGGCAGGCTCGGATTGGTCGGCGTCGGTGCCGGCTCGCTTGCCGGGGTTGGGGCTGCCTCTTCCTTGGGTGCAATCGGTGCCGTCTCGGCAGGCGGCGTCACCGTTTGCGAAGCAGCTGGCGCTGCCGGTTCTTCCTTCGGTGCCTCGACCTTCTCGGCTACCGGCGCCGCCTTGGGTTCCGGCACACCGAGGTCAGCCTTGGGCTTCTCGGGAATATGCTCGGCCTTCTTCACTTCCTGCGGCAGGAATACATCCACCAGCGCGAAATAACGGTCGTAGAACTTGGGCGCCGAGACCGTCTCGCTTGCCACCTTGACCATCGAGTCATCGGTGGAGCCGATCGGCATCGACACCGAGCCCAACACACCCACACCGAGGCTTGCGGAGTTGTTGACCTTCTTCAGCGCATAGCGATCCTGCAAGGCGTTGGCAAACATCGTCGAGTGGTTATTGCCTTTGCCGTCATCGGCACACACCACGTTGAAGCTGATCTGCAGGTGCGTCTCGCCGGTCTGCTGAAAGCTCTTGTTACCCACGACCAGCTTCGGATCGCTGCTGGTGATGATGTAGCCCTGGCTCAGCAGGGCACGCCGCGCCGCTTCGCAGGCCGCCACATCGCTGACCGGGTAATCACGGGAGAATGTACCGGAGTCGTCGAAATTCTCATGTTCATAAATAGCGGTCTTGGGTGACGAGCAGCCCGCGGCGCCCGCCAGCACCAGCGCCAACCCGAGGCTACGCAAGTGAAATGATGTCGACATCGAAAATCCTGAGGAAAACAGTCCGGGCGGTATTGTGCAACAGAACGGGGTCCTGGCGCGCGCATTCCTGTCGGTAAAACGTCACAGGCCTACAGGACGGTGCCTGCAGGAAAAAGCCCGGCGCCCATATGGTCGATAAACACACGCAGTTTGGCTGAAGCATGGCGACTTGCTGGCCATAACATCCAGAAGCTGCCGCGGTGCTCGAGAAAGTCATCCAGCACCCGCTGCAAATGCCCTTGCTGCACCGCGTCCCTGACCATGTAATCCGGCAGGCAAGCGATGCCCAAGCCTTCGTGCACCACATGGTTGAGCGATTCAATGGTCGTGCTGACCAACGGTGTGCGCAAAACAGGTTCTGCAGCGCCTGGCACAGGACGCAATGGCCATGGTTCCAATTTGCCGGTGGCGCAGAATTTGTGGCGCAGGCAAGCGTGGCCGCTCAAGTCCCGGGGCTGCTGCGGGGTGCCATGTTGCTCGAAATAGGCTGGCGTCCCCACCAGCACCAGACGGTAGTGCCCCAGATGACGCGCCATCAAGCGCGAATCTTCCGGCCTACCTGTACGAATCACCGCGTCGAAGCCTTCTTCGATCACATCCACCATGCGGTCGGAAAAATCCACATCCAGTTCGATGTCCGGGTACGCACGCATGAAATCGCTGAGCACCGGCATCAACAGCCCACGCACCTGCGGCACGCTGATCCGCAACTTGCCGCGCGGCGTGAGGGTGGCCTCGGTCAGCTCCTGCTCCGCGGCCTCGACTTCGGCGAGAATCCGTCGCGAACGCTCGAGAAACAACGCCCCCTCGCTGGTCAAGGTGATGCTGCGCGTACTGCGGTGAAACAGGCGCACACCCAGGCGCTCCTCGGTGCGTGCGATGCTTTTGCCCACCGCCGAGGAAGACACGCCAAGTACGCGGCCAGCGGCGGTGAAGCTGCGGGTTTCCGCGACATGCACGAATACCGAGAGACTGCTCAGGCTGTCCATGGGCTTACCTACCAATTGCGGACGTAGGTGTCCGATAAGTTCGGAACCTTAGCCTGTTTTTCCGCAGCTCACAGCCCCCTACCCTGCTTCCTGGCCTTTTTTTCATGGATAGCGTGCGATGAGCAACAGCCCTGCAATAACCGATTCGGCCCCCGCCAACCAACGTCAGGCCCTGCCACTGGGTGGCTTGCTGGCGTTGGCTTCGGCCGGGTTTATCACCATTCTCACCGAGGCAATGCCCGCCGGGCTCTTGCCGCAGATGAGCGACGGCCTGGGCGTCTCGCCGGCACTGGTGGGCCAGTTGGTCACCCTGTATGCCCTCGGCTCATTGCTCGCAGCCATTCCTCTCACGCTGCTGACCCGAGGCTGGCGCCGACGGCCATTGCTGCTGATTGCGATCGGCGGCTTTGCCCTGGTCAACAGCGTGACAGCGTTTTCCAGCCATTACGGGGTGACCCTGGTGGCACGTTTCTTCGCCGGTGTTTTCGCCGGGCTGCTCTGGGCGCTGCTGGCGGGATATGCCAGCCGCATGGTTGCGCCGCACCTGCAAGGGCGGGCGATTGCCGTGGCGATGCTCGGCGCTCCCCTGGCTTTGTCTCTGGGTGTGCCGGCGGGCACGTTCCTGGGCACCGCCGTTGGCTGGCGCTTGAGTTTCGCAATCATGACCGGGCTGACGCTGTTGCTGCTGATTTGGGCGCGCTGGCAGCTGCCGGATTTTGCAGGCGAACCTGCGGGAAAACGGCTGGGGCTGCGCCAAGTCCTGAATTTGCCAGGCATTCGTCCGGTGCTGTGGGTGACCTTTACCTACGTGCTGGCCCACAACATTCTCTATACCTACGTGGCGCCCCTGCTGGGGCCTGCCGGAATCGCCGCCGAGATTGATCGTGTGCTGCTGGTATTTGGCCTTGCCGCGCTGCTAAGCATCTGGCTGGCGGGCGTACTGATTGATCGATGGTTGCGGGTGTTGCTCGTGACCAGCTGTGCGCTGTTTGGCTTGATCGCCCTGGCGCTGGCGTTCTGGATCGAGTCGCCAGTGGTTGTCTACGGCGCCGTGGCGTTATGGGGTCTGGCGTTCGGCGGCCTGCCAGCGTTGCTGCAAACCGCACTGGCCAAGGCGGCCGGTGCATCGGCGGATGCAGCGCAGTCGATGCTGGTCACTGTGTGGAACCTTGGGATTGCCGGCGGCGGGTTGGTCGGTGGTGTATTACTTCAAGGCTGGGGCGTCGGCGCCTTTGCGTGGGCGGTTGTGCTGCTGATGCTATTGGCTGTGATCGCCAGCCTGAAGAGCAGCCAATAAAAAGCCCCCGGTCCTTTCAGAGCGGGGGCTTTTTACTTCAAACCGACATCAGAATTTCTTGATGTCAGCCTTGGTTTCCAACTGCTTGCGGTAGGCAGCAAAGTCTTGCTGGCCAATACGGGAAGCGAGGAAGCGGCGGTATTGCGCCTTTTCTTCGTCCGTAGGCGCAGCGGCTTCGTTGACGCCGTTCAAGCGCACGATCACCAGGCTACCGTCCGCCAGGGTCACGGTAGTGAAGGTCGGCTTGTCCTTGCTCGCAGGCTTGGGCATGCGGAACAGGGCTTGCAGCACGGCCGGGTCGATCGCTTCCTGGCTACGGGTAGCCGCTTCAGTGACTTTCCAGGCCTGGCCGTCGATCGGCTGGTTCAGCGCAGTTTTGCCATCACGCAGGCTGGCGATCAACTCGTCAGCATGAGCCTTGGCAGCCGCGCTGGCGCGCTCCTTGGTCATCTGCGCACGGATAGCGGCAGAGACGCTTTCCAGTGGCAATTGCGTAGGCTTCAGATGCTCTTTGGCCCGCAGCACAATGATGGTTTCCGGGTCCAGCTCAATGGCGGTGCTGTTGGCACCTTCATCCAGCACTTCCGGGCTGAATGCAGCAGTGACCACCGCACGGTTGGCGGCAACACCTTCGCCACCTTCACGGCCAAACGGCGCCGAGGTGTGCACGGTGAGCTTCAGGTCAGACGCCGGCTGAGCCAGGTCGGAGGCTTCGAATGCCGCATCTTCCAATTGCTTGGTGGCCTCGACAAAACGTTGCTCAACCTGCTGAGTTTTGAGCTCGCGCGTCAGCTTGTCTTTCAGGCTGGCGAACGACGGCACTTGCGGTGCTTCAACGCCCAACAGCTTGATCAGGTGCCAACCGAAGGTGGTGCGTACCGGCGCTGACACCTGGTCCTTGTTCAAGGCGTACAGGGCAGTTTCGAAGTCCGGATCGTAGACGCCAGGGCCCGCGAAGCCGAGGTCACCGCCATTGGCGGCCGAACCTGGGTCCTGGGAGAACTCCTTGGCCAGGGCGTCGAACTTCTCACCCTTGGCCAGGCGTGCCTGGATTTCTTCGATCTTGGCCTTGGCTTGCGCGTCGGTTGTCTTGTCGTTGACTTCAATCAGGATGTGCGCGGCACGACGCTGTTCAGCGAGGTTGGCGGTTTCTTTCTGATAGGCAGCCTGCAGCTCATCGTCCTTGACAGTGACCTGGTCGAAGAACGAAGACTTCTTCAATTCCAGATAGTCGATAACCACCTGATCCGGGGTCATGAACTCTTTGGCGTGCTGGTCGTAGTAAGCCTTGACCTCATCGTCGGTGAGCTTCACCGCCGTAGGGTCGGCCTTGATGTTGACGGTGGCGAAGTCGCGGGTCTGTTTTTCCAGACGGGCGAAAGCCAGCACTTCAGCGTCCGTGACAAAGCCGCTGCCGGCAAGACCTGCGCGAACCTGGCCGATCAGCATTTCCTGGGTCAGCATCTGACGGAATTGCAGACGGCTGTAGCCCAGTTGACGGATCACCTGGTCAAAGCGTTCGGCGTTGAACTGGCCGTCCACCTGGAATTCCGGCGTCTGCAGGATCACTTGGTCAAGCGCCGCTTCAGAGAAGCCGAACTTGGAATCGGCAGCACCTTGCAGCAGCAGTTTGCGATCGATCAGACCCTTGAGGGCCGCATCGCGCAGCAGTTTTTCGTCCAGCAGGGAAGCATCGAAATCCTTGCCCAGCTGTTGCATCAGCTGGCGACGTTGCATGTCGACGGCCTGGCTCAATTCGGTTTGGGTGATCTCTTCACCGTTGACCTTGGCCACGTCCTGCTTGTTGTTGGTCGAAGCCTGGAAAATGGCCTCGATACCGGTGAACGCCATCAATGCGACGATGATCCCGATAATGGTCTTGGCAATCCAGCCTTGTGAATTGTCCCTGATATTTTGCAGCATGCGTCCCCCAGAAACGGTTGATCTTCAAAAATTAGGCAACCGTGGAGCGTGGGTAGAGTCCGGATAGAAGAAAGGCGCATCCGAGGATGCGCCTTCTCGTAACTGGCGGAGCGGACGGGGGTTTGAACCAACACCCCAGGCCCTGGCGACCCGATGGATACTTGGGTCAGCTGCCGCTCCGCTGCCAGGCCAGACCTGCGTCTGACCCGGGTAGGTAAGGCTTGAGCGAAGCTTAGTTAACGGCTTCTTTCAGGGCTTTACCGGCTTTGAAACCTGGTTTCTTGGCAGCAGCGATTTGCAGTGCTTTGCCAGTCTGTGGGTTACGGCCAGTGCGAGCTGGGCGGTCGGTCACAGAGAAAGTACCGAAGCCTACCAGTACTACAGAGTCGCCGGCCTTCAGAGCGCCAGTGACGGATTCGATTACTGCGTCCAGCGCACGGCCAGCAGCAGCTTTCGGGATATCAGCGGATGCGGCGATAGCATCAATCAGTTCCGACTTGTTCACTCTAAGTCCCCTTATATATCTATTGAGTATGATTCTAAGTTTTTTGGTGAAAGCAAAAACCAGTGCTGAATGGCCTACAGACACTTAAGAGCCGCTTTATAACAAGGGCTCTAAAAAGCTGTCAAGGAAGCCACCCGGCTTAATCGCATTAATGCGTGCTAATTCTTTCCTTGGAATCAGACTCGCGTTTTTCATCCTTCGAGACTATCTCCGGAGCCACATCCGGCAAGGGCTCCGGCGCGTATTGCAGCGCAATTTGCAGGACCTCGTCAATCCATTTAACCGGTTTAATCTGAAGATCCTGCTTGATGTTGTCCGGAATTTCCTTCAAGTCGCGAACATTCTCTTCAGGAATGATCACCGTCTTGATACCACCGCGGTGTGCAGCGAGCAATTTCTCTTTCAGACCACCAATGGCCAATACCTGACCACGCAGGGTAATTTCCCCTGTCATTGCCACATCGGCTCGCACAGGTATGCCGGTCAACGCCGATACCAATGCCGTGCACATGCCTACGCCAGCGCTAGGACCGTCTTTAGGCGTCGCCCCTTCCGGCATATGGATGTGGGTGTCGTGCTTCTCGTGGAAGTCCAGGGGAATCCCCAGGCTCTTGGCGCGGCTGCGCACCACGGTCTGTGCGGCAGTGATGGATTCGACCATCACATCACCCAGCGAACCGGTCTTGATCAACTGGCCTTTGCCCGGAATCACAGCGGCTTCGATGGTCAGCAATTCGCCACCCACCTGAGTCCACGCCAGGCCGGTCACCTGCCCTACCTGGTCTTGCTGCTCGGCCAGGCCGTAACGGAATTTCTTCACGCCCAGGAAGTGTTCAAGGGAGTCGGCGACAACCTTCACAGAGAAGCGTTTTTCCAGTGCGTGTTCTTTGACCGCCTTGCGGCAAATCTTCGCAATCTGGCGCTCAAGGCCCCGTACACCCGCCTCGCGCGTGTAATAACGCACGATGTCGCGAATCGCTTCGACCTCAAACTCGATCTCGCCTTTTTTCAAGCCGTTGGCTGAAATCTGTTTAGGCGCGAGGTATTTGACGGCGATGTTGATCTTCTCGTCTTCGGTGTAACCCGGCAGACGAATCACCTCCATCCGGTCCAGCAGCGCTGGCGGAATATTCATGGAGTTAGAGGTGCACAGGAACATTACATCGGACAGGTCGTAGTCAACCTCCAGGTAATGGTCGTTGAAATTGTGGTTCTGCTCGGGGTCGAGCACTTCGAGCAATGCAGAGGCTGGATCGCCGCGCATGTCGCTGCCCATTTTGTCGATTTCATCGAGCAGGAACAGCGGGTTGCGCACGCCCACCTTTGTCATCTTTTGAATCAATCTTCCTGGCATCGAACCGATGTAAGTACGGCGATGGCCACGAATTTCCGCTTCATCACGCACACCACCGAGGGCCATGCGCACGAATTTGCGGTTGGTGGCGTTGGCGATAGACTCAGCCAGGGACGTTTTACCGACCCCCGGAGGCCCCACCAGGCACAACACCGGACCACGAATTTTCTTCACGCGCTTTTGCACGGCGAGGTATTCGAGGATGCGTTCTTTGACTTCTTCGAGGCCGTAGTGGTCGGCGTCGAGGATGTCTTCAGCGCGCGCCAAGTCCAGACGCACTTTGGTCTGAGCCTTCCACGGCACCTGCACCAGCCAGTCGATGTAGGAACGCACCACGGTGGCTTCGGCAGACATCGGCGACATTTGCTTGAGCTTGTTCAGCTCAGCAGTGGCCTTGGTCAGCGCGTCTTTTGGCAGGCCGGCAGCATCGATGCGCTTTTTCAGCTCTTCGATTTCATTGTGGCCGTCCTCGCTGTCGCCGAGTTCTTTCTGAATGGCCTTCATCTGCTCATTCAGGTAGTACTCGCGCTGGCTGCGCTCCATTTGTTTTTTCACGCGACCGCGGATGCGTTTTTCAACCTGCAGCAGGTCGATCTCGCCATCCAGCAGCGCCAGTACGTGCTCGACACGAGCCGGCAAGTCGATAATTTCGAGGATGTCTTGCTTCTGCTCGATTTTCAGCGCCATGTGCGCGGCCATGGTATCGACCAGGCGGCTTGGCTCATCAATGCTGTTGAGCGAGGACAGGACTTCAGCCGGGACTTTTTTGCCCAACTGCACATACTGCTCGAACTGCGAGAGCAGGCTGCGCACAAACACTTCGGATTCGCGCTCAGGGGCTTCGACTTCGTCGATCAGCGCCACTTCGGCGCGCAGGTGGCCGTCCACCTCCATGAAACGCTCGACCGCACCACGTTGCTCACCTTCCACCAGCACCTTGACGGTGCCATCGGGCAGCTTGAGCAATTGCAGGACGGTAGCAACGGTACCGACGCGATACAGGGCGTCTTCGCCTGGATCATCATCAGCAGGATTTTTCTGGGCCAACAGCAGGATCTGCTTGTCGCCCGTCATCGCGGCCTCGAGGGCTTCGATAGACTTCTCGCGCCCCACGAACAGCGGGATAACCATGTGCGGATAGACGACGACATCACGCAACGGCAGGAGAGGCAATTCGATGGTTGTCTTCATGATTTCGCCTCTATGACAGTTGAAAAGTAAGCTTGAAAACAAGATGGGGGCTGCATGCAAAAAAAACAAGCTCAATGCCAGCAGTTAAACGCATGAATAAACGCGAATTAAAAAAACTGCTGCAAAAAACAGCCCCAAAAAAGAAGGGGCCCCGAAAGGCCCCTTGCTTGTACTGCAACTGCAAAACGCTTAAGCGTCTGGTGCAGCCTTGGCAGCCGGCTCACTGTTTTCGTAGATATACAGTGGCTTGGATTTGCCTTCGATAACGCTTTCGTCGATCACCACTTTACTCACCTCGGACTGCGAGGGGATTTCGTACATGGTGTCGAGCAAAACGCCTTCGAGAATCGAGCGCAAACCACGTGCACCGGTCTTGCGCTCCAGTGCCCGCTTGGCCACTGATTTGAGTGCGTCGGTACGGAACTCGAGGTCTACACCTTCCATTTCGAACAGCTTGGCGTATTGCTTGGTCAGGGCGTTTTTCGGCTCGGTGAGGATCTGAATCAAAGCAGCCTCATCCAGCTCGTCCAACGTGGCCAGGACCGGCAGACGGCCAACGAATTCCGGGATCAGACCGAACTTGACCAGATCGTCAGGCTCGACTTCACGCAGGGACTCGCCCACCTTCTTGCCTTCTTCCTTGCTACGCACTTCCGCACCGAAACCGATGCCGCCACGCGTGGAACGTTGCTGAATAACCTTTTCCAGACCGGAAAACGCACCGCCACAGATGAACAGGATGTTGCGCGTATCAACCTGAAGGAATTCCTGCTGTGGGTGCTTGCGACCACCTTGAGGCGGAACGGAAGCAACCGTGCCTTCGATCAGTTTCAACAGGGCCTGCTGCACGCCTTCACCGGAAACATCGCGGGTGATCGACGGGTTGTCGGACTTGCGCGAAATCTTGTCGATTTCGTCGATGTAGACAATACCCATCTGGGCCTTCTCTACGTCGTAGTCGCACTTCTGCAGCAGTTTCTGAATGATGTTCTCGACGTCCTCACCCACGTAGCCAGCCTCGGTGAGGGTGGTGGCGTCGGCGATGGTGAACGGAACGTTCAACAGGCGAGCGAGGGTTTCTGCAAGCAAGGTTTTACCCGAGCCTGTAGGGCCGATCAGCAAGATGTTGCTCTTGCCGAGTTCGACTTCGTCACCTTTCTTGTCACGCTGGTTCAAGCGCTTGTAGTGGTTGTACACCGCTACGGCCAGAACCTTCTTTGCACGCTCTTGACCAATCACATACTGATCAAGGATGCCGCTGATTTCTTTAGGCGAAGGCAATTTATGCGCGCTGCTTTCGGCCTGAGCTTCCTGCACCTCCTCGCGGATGATGTCATTGCACAGGTCGACGCACTCGTCGCAGATAAACACCGAGGGGCCGGCAATCAATTTGCGTACTTCATGCTGGCTTTTGCCGCAGAAGGAGCAATAGAGCAGCTTGCCGTTGTCCTCGCCGTTGCGGGTGTCAGTCATTAGTTCGATCCAAATCCGATAGGCTTGCAACACAAGATGAAGGCTTATGCGGGCTTTTTCAAGCCCGCCGGTGGTCGGACATGCCGACCAGCCCTATTTTGAGGTGCTTATATTAAGCGGGGCGCTTTTCGATCACTGCGTCGATCAACCCATAGGCGCGTGCAGCTTCCGCGCTCATGAAGTTGTCGCGATTGGTGTCACGCTCGATTTCTTCCAGGGTGTGCCCGCTGTGCTTGGCCATCAACGTGTTGAGGCGCTCACGAATAAACAGGATTTCCTTGGCGTGAATTTCGATGTCCGACGCCTGGCCCTGGAAGCCGCCCAGCGGCTGGTGAATCATCACGCGCGAGTTAGGCAGGCAGTAACGCTTGCCCTCGGCACCCGCGGTGAGCAGGAACGCGCCCATGCTGCAGGCCTGACCGATGCAGGTCGTCGACACGTTTGGCTTGATGAACTGCATGGTGTCGTAGATCGACATACCCGCCGTCACCGAACCGCCCGGGGAGTTGATGTAAAGATGGATGTCCTTGTCCGGGTTTTCCGCTTCAAGGAACAGCAGTTGCGCGCAGATCAGATTGGCCATGTAGTCCTCTACAGGGCCGACCAGAAAGATCACTCGTTCCTTGAGCAGGCGCGAGTAGATGTCATAGGCGCGTTCGCCACGAGCAGATTGCTCGACAACCATCGGGACCAGGCCGCCAGCGGCCTGGATATCAGAGTTCTGCTGAATATAGGAATTACGGAACATGCTCTGCAGTTACTCCCAAATAGTCATGTCTTGAAAACGCATAAGCCAGCGCGAGGCTGGCTTATGGTTGTATTTCGAACGAGTTGGACAATCAGTCGGCTTGTGCTGCTTCCGCCGGTTTGACTGCTTCTTCGTAAGAGACCGCTTTGTCGGTCACCTTAGCCTTCTGCAGAACAGTATCCACAACTTGTTCTTCCAGCACAACTGAACGTACTTCGTTCAGCTGCTGGTCGTTCTTGTAGTACCAAGCCACGACCTGCTCTGGCTCCTGGTAAGCGGAAGCCATTTCCTGGATCATTTCGCGAACGCGATCTTCGTCAGGCTTGAGGTCGAATTGCTTGACCACTTCAGCCACGACCAGACCCAGCACAACGCGGCGCTTGGCTTGCTCTTCGAACAGCTCGGCCGGCAGTTGGTCAGGCTTGATGTTGCCACCGAACTGCTGAACCGCTTGAACGCGCAGGCGATCCACTTCGTTGGACAGCAGAGCCTTAGGCACTTCGATCGGGTTGGCGGCCAGCAGACCGTCCATGACCTGGTTCTTGACCTTGGACTTGATGGCCTGACGCAGCTCACGCTCCATGTTCTTGCGAACTTCGGTGCGGAAGCCGTCGATACCGGTTTCCTTGATACCGAATTGAGCGAAGAACTCTTCGTTCAGCTCAGGCAGCTTAGGCTCGGAAACACTGTTGACGGTCACGGTGAACTCGGCGGCTTTGCCGGCCAGATCCAGGTTCTGGTAGTCAGCAGGGAACGTCAGGTTCAGAACGCGCTCTTCGCCAGCTTTGGCGCCAACCAGGCCGTCTTCGAAGCCAGGGATCATGCGGTTGGAACCCAGCACCAGCTGAGTGCCCTTGGCGGAGCCGCCAGCGAATACTTCGCCGTCAACCTTGCCAACGAAATCGATGTTCAACTGGTCTTCGTTCTGAGCAGCGCGATCGACCGCTTCGAAACGGGTGTTCTGCTTGCGCAGGATTTCCAGCATGTTGTCCAGGTCGGCATCGGCCACTTCAGCGCTCAGACGCTCTACGGCGATGTCTTCGAAACCGGCAACGGTGAACTCCGGGAACACTTCGAATACGGCAACGTATTCCAGGTCTTTGCCGGCTTCCAGGGATTTAGGTTCGATCGAAGGCGAGCCAGCCGGGTTCAGCTTGTGCTCGACAACAGCTTCGTAGAACGAAGCCTGGATCACGTCACCTACAGCTTCCTGACGCGCATCGGCGCCAAAACGACGCTTGATTTCGCTCATTGGCACTTTGCCTGGACGGAAACCAGCGATCTTGGCCTTTTGGGCAGTCTGCTGCAGACGCTTGTTGACCGCAGTCTCAATACGCTCTGCCGGCACGGTGATGCTCAGGCGGCGCTCGATAGCAGTAGTATTTTCAACAGAAACTTGCATGGATATTCCTCGTTGCACAGACGTTAGCCGGCCGTTTCCGACCCCAGAATCAAGGGCATGCATTCTAGTGGGTCAAACTCAAGAAGTCACCCTACTGAAAACGGGTAGAAAAACAGCAGGCCATTTATAGGTTCAAGTGCACGCATGCACTTTATCCCGTTAGCAAATACAGCTCATCACGCCAGGGCTCTGCATCAGCCTTCTATATATAGAAGAGCGTAGATGCGCCCCCTTGGCGACCGACCTTGCGTGCAAGGCCGAAGGGCGCGGCAGCAGCATCGAGACACACAAATACGACGAAACGCCCCACCCTGGAAACTCAAGACACTTAAACAAAAACGGCACAGCCCTTTTCAGGTACTGCGCCGTTATTCGCTATTAAATAGCTGCACTGACCCTGATATAGCCGAGAATCAGTTCTACACGCTCAAAACCGGCAACGATTCTAACGCCAAGGCATTGAGAATGCTTGCTTTTTCTTGGCGTCAAGACACCGCTCGTGGCAGATGGAAATTTTCGGCGCAAAAAAAAGCGCCAGATCATTGATCTGGCGCTTTTTCTGAATATGGGGTGGACGAAGGGGATCGAACCCTCGACAACGGGAGTCACAATCCCGTGCTCTACCAACTGAGCTACGCCCACCATATTGCATTAACAAAGAACTCAAACATCTTCTTTGTCGAACCTCGCATCCCCTGACGGCGGTGCAAAGCTTTAATTGGTGCGGATGAAGAGACTCGAACTCTTACGCCTCGCGGCGCTGGAACCTAAATCCAGTGTGTCTACCAATTCCACCACATCCGCGCTTGAAGCTCTTAAAGCAAAGGCGCCAGATGATTAATCTGGCGCCTTTTAAAATATGGGGTGGACGAAGGGGATCGAACCCTCGACAACGGGAGTCACAATCCCGTGCTCTACCAACTGAGCTACGCCCACCATATAGCGCTACTTGTGCCAAAGCTGCCTAATGGCGCACCCGGCAGGACTCGAACCTGCGACCATCCGCTTAGAAGGCGGATGCTCTATCCAGCTGAGCTACGGGCGCCTGATTAATCTGTACTCTTGGAGGATTACAAACTAAGTGCTTCCAGCCTTGCACGACAACAATTGTGCTCGACCTTCTTAACCAGTGCTAGGCTGTGCCCGACAAGTGCGACGAATAGTATAGACGCCTCGGAAACCCGTCAAATCTTTTTTGAAAAAAATTCATTTTATTTAAGGGGTTAGGGCAATTTGCAGACCAAGCGCCTTTGCCCTCACGTCTTGGCATGCGAGAATGCGCGCACTTTTCTTCCCCCTCTCGATGGTTAATCACGCGTAATGACTGCACAACTTATCGACGGCAAATCAATCGCCGCCAGCCTGCGCCAGCAGATCGCCAAACGAGTCACCGAGCGTAGCCAGCAAGGCCTGCGCACGCCTGGCCTCGCGGTGATCCTGGTCGGCAGCGATCCTGCCTCTCAGGTTTATGTCTCGCACAAGCGTAAAGACTGTGAAGAGGTCGGCTTTATTTCCAAGGCCTACGACCTGCCGGAAGACACCACCCAGCAGGCCCTGACCGACCTGATCGACAGCCTCAATGACGACCCGGGCATCGACGGCATCCTGCTGCAGCTGCCACTGCCCGAGCACCTGGATGCTTCCAAACTGCTGGAGCGCATCCGTCCCGACAAAGACGTCGACGGTTTCCACCCGTATAACGTCGGCCGCCTGGCCCAGCGTATCCCGTTGCTGCGCCCGTGCACCCCGAAAGGCATCATGACCCTGCTGGAAAGCACCGGCGTCGATCTGTACGGCCTCGATGCCGTCGTCGTCGGCGCGTCCAACATTGTCGGTCGCCCGATGGCCATGGAGTTGCTGCTGGCTGGCTGCACCGTGACCGTCACTCACCGTTTCACCAAAGACCTCGCTGGCCATGTCGGCCGCGCCGACTTGGTAGTGGTGGCTGCCGGCAAACCCGGCCTGGTCAAAGGTGAGTGGATCAAAGAAGGCGCCATCGTCATCGACGTGGGCATCAACCGCCAGGAAGACGGCAAGCTCGTCGGCGATGTGGTGTACGAAACCGCCCTGCCCCGCGCCGGCTGGATTACACCAGTGCCAGGCGGGGTTGGCCCGATGACTCGAGCATGCCTGCTTGAAAACACCTTGTACGCGGCAGAAACACTGCACGACTGATAAGTGACTGCCATGAAAAGCCCCGCCTGACAGCGGGGCTTTTTTATTGGGCGCAATTAACCTACGACGATGCGTCGTACCTGCCGGTGGCTGCGCTACCCGCCTGGCCTGCCTCGTTTACAACACTGAAAGTGGGCTATTTGCCTGTAAGCACCCTGCCCTGACTATGTGGGCAACTTCACCCGGCGCACGCGGGTAAAACCGTCGGCCTAAGCCGCCTTGAACAAAACCTGGCGCGATGACCAGGTTTTTCTAAAAATCGGTACAACCCTGACCAATCATCGGCTTACAGCCTTTCTTTAAAGGCTCTCTATCGCTTTCTGATCCATACTCCTAAAATGTAACGGCATTTGTCATATAACCCGTTCCTGAACGGTATTTCCTTACTTTTTAGCGAGTTCACCCGCGTGAAAATTCGTCTCTCTATTGTCAGCCTATTTTTTGCATTTACAGGCACCTTCGCGCACGCAGCCGAAACCACCTTGGCCCCGCGCGACACCTCCAAACTGCAGATCGCTTCCGGCAGCGCCATGCTGGTTGACCTGCAGACCAACAAAGTCATCTATTCCAGCAACCCCGATGTCGTCGTGCCCATCGCCTCCGTCAGCAAACTGATGACCGGCCTGATCGTGCTTGAAGCCAAGCAGAACATGGACGAATACATCGACATCAACATCAAAGACACGCCAGAAATGAAAGGCGTGTTCTCGCGCGTGAAAATCGGCAGCGAAATGCCGCGCAAGGAAATGCTGCTGATTGCCCTGATGTCTTCGGAAAACCGCGCCGCCGCCAGCCTTGCCCACCACTACCCAGGCGGCTACCCAGCCTTTATTGCCGCAATGAACGCCAAGGCCAAGGCCCTGGGCATGACCAGCACGCACTATGTCGAACCCACCGGGCTGTCGATTCACAACGTGTCCACCGCGCGCGACTTGAGCAAGCTGCTGGCCTATGCGCGCAAGTTTCCGATGCTGAGTCAGTTGAGCACCACCAAGGAAAAGACCGTGTCGTTTCGCAAACCCAACTACACCCTGGGTTTCTCCAACACTGACCACCTGATCAACCGCGCCAATTGGGACATCAAGCTAACCAAAACCGGCTTCACCAATCAGGCTGGCCACTGCCTGGTGCTGGTCACCAGCATGAGTAACCGCCCAGTGTCGCTGGTGATTCTGGATGCGTTCGGCAAATTCACCCACTTTGCCGATGCCGGTCGTATTCGCAACTGGGTCGAGACTGGCAAGAGCGGTTCGGTGCCGGACGTAGCGCTGCGCTACAAGGCCGACAAGAACCTGAAGAACCGCCCTAACGCCGCAGAAGTGCGTCGCTAAGCACCACAGTTCCGATGTGGGAGCGGGCTTACTCGCGAAGGCGGTGGGTCAGTCATGAATGTATCGACTGACACTCGGCTTTCGCGAGCAAGCCCGCTCCCACGTGGGGTTCAGCGTATTTTTACTTCCTTTGCGCCAACACCTTGAGCGCCTGCGCCGCCGCCTGCTCCTGGCCGGCTTGGGCGGTCGCGTTCGCCGCCGCCCGCCAGCGCTGCTCATCCACATTCGCCGGCAGTTGGCTCGGACGCTGAGTCAGGATGGCCCAGTTGCCTGCGCTCTTCCACGCTGACTCAAAGTCGCTGAAGCTCATCACCAGACGCCGGTCCATGCCCGAGCGCAACAGCACCGTGCTCTTCTGTTGGTTGAACCCCACCACCACGACATAGCGTGTGCCGGACCAAAAGCTCGGGTTGATCCGCGCCATCACCGGGTAACCCGCCGCCACCTGCGCCAGCACGGCCGTCAGCTGGTTGTCCAGCGGATACACCATCAGCCCGTATTCACGCGCCAGCACCTGCATGTTGCGCTCCAGGTCCGCCTCGCCGCCTGGCAAGTGCAGGGGCTTATCCAGCAAGCCGGGTGTCATGACAATGCCTTGTTGCGACAGCATGCTGGCTAAAGCCGAGGGGCCACTCAGGTAAGCCTCGCTGCGAAAGGTCGGCACGCCGTTGAGTTCGACACGCTCCGGCAGGCCCGCCAGCCTCGACGGGTGCCCGGAACAGGCCGCGAGCCCCAGGGCGCAGGCCAGCAGCAAGGATGTTTTAACGTTCGACCGTAACCGCAATTTTTTACTCTCTTGATCAACTGCCGGTAAGGGCCCTGATCATAGGATGCTCCGCACGGCGGGTATAGCCCGAGGCGTCAGTAAAATGCGCTGGATAGAGCAAACAAGTTGGATGGACTCGACCATTGGTCAATAGCAGGCAACCGTCAGGTAGCTAGACTGTCCATTGAGAAGACTGTGTGTGCCCCCTGCGGGGCGAAAGGAGGCCCGAATGAGCCTTGCAACAACGATTTTCCTGTTGATCTGCGGTTGGCTGGCGGTAGCCAGCGCCATGTTGTGGGGGGTCATGCGCGTGACTCGCCGGCATCATCACCCCCACGTCAAACCTGCTGCACCGGCCAAACACCCGAAGGCCGCGGTGCATCACGCCTAGCCGGGCATGCAATTGAAGTCTTGAGTCGCTGCCACTTCCTTGCCGTGCCCGTCCTTGAGGACGGCACGCACGGTGGTGCCCAGGCTCGATTCAGTCAGGGTGTAGTGCTCACCCGCCTGGAAATGCTTGTACTCGACCCGGCCCTGGCAATCCTGCTGATTGTCATCGCCTGCCTCCTCCTCGAATAAGGTCACATCCAGGCGATGGTCACCCGGTGTCACCTCAAAAAAGCGCCCGTCGTCCACACGCTTGCCGTCGACACGCTCGGCCATCAGGTCATTCGGCGCCTCTTCTTTCAAACCAATCCAGGCTTCGCTCGGGTCAGCCTTGGGAATCGGGCCGGCGCAGGCCGACAACAACAAAACAGCACCAAGGGCTGGAATCAACAACAATGGTTTAAGTGACATGGCAGGGCTCCAAAGGACATCAGAAAAAAACGTTGGACGGCGTCAAAATGTGTCGCGTCCGATGGGAGACAAGCTTGGAGAGCTGCCCTTTGTAGAACAAATGAATACATATGAAACGATCTTCAGCCGTTAACTAAATGTTCCTTCACCTGGCTGAAAGGTGCGTGTTAGGTGGGTCGGGCAAGACTGCCGGGGTTTGCAATTCTGCTCCCTCGGAGGTTCACGCATGCTCGGGCTGGTAAAGACCGCACTGCAAAAGCCGTACACGTTTATCGTGTTGGCCATATTCATCTGTATCGTCGGGCCGATGGCGGCCCTGAAAACCCCTACGGATGTTTTCCCCGATATCGGCATCCCCGTCGTCGCGGTGGTCTGGCAGTACAACGGCCTGTCGCCGGACGCCATGGCCGGTCGGGTGATCTACACCTACGAACGCTCCCTGAGCACCACCGTCAACGACATCGAACACATCGAATCGCAATCGCTGCCCGGCATGGGCATCGTCAAGATCTTCTTCCAGCCTGGGGTCGACATCCGCACCGCCAACGCGCAAGTGACCGCGGTGTCACAAACCGTGCTCAAGCAGATGCCACCGGGCATCACGCCACCGCTGATCCTCAACTACAGCGCCTCCACGGTGCCGATCCTGCAAATGGCGTTCTCCAGCCCCAGCCTCTCGGAAGCCAAGATCCGTGACCTGGTGCAGAACAACATTCGCCTGCCGCTGAGCGCCCTGCCCGGCCTGGCCATGCCCACGCCAATGGGCGGCAAGCAGCGCCAGATCACCCTCGACCTCGACCCGCAAGCCCTGGCGGCCAAAGGCTTGTCGGCGCAGGACGTGGGCAACGCCCTGGCGCTGCAGAACCAGATCATCCCGGTGGGCACCGCCAAACTCGGGCCCAACGAATACACGATCCTGCTCAACAACAGCCCCAAGGCGATTGATGAACTCAACGACCTGCCGATCAAGACGGTTGATGGCGCACTGATCACCATCGGCCAAGTGGCGCACGTGCGTGACGGTTCGCCGCCGCAGACCAACATCGTGCGCGTCGACGGCCACCGCGCGGTGCTGATGCCGGCGTTGAAAAACGGCAGCATCTCGACCTTGTCGATCATCGACGGCATCCGCCAGATGTTGCCGCGCATCAACGAAACCCTGCCGCCGTCGCTGAAGACCTCGCTGCTGGGCGACGCCTCGGTGTTCGTCAAGCAATCGGTGGGCAGCGTGGCCCAGGAAGGCATCATCGCCGCGCTGCTGACCAGTGCGATGATCCTGCTGTTCCTCGGCAGCTGGCGTTCGACGCTGATCATCGCCGCGTCGATTCCCTTGGCCGTGCTGTCGGCGATCGCGCTGCTGGCGGTCACCGGGCAAACCCTCAACGTCATGACCCTGGGCGGGCTGGCGTTGGCGGTGGGGATTCTGGTGGACGACGCCACGGTTACCATCGAAAACATCAACTGGCACCTGGAACAAGGCAAGGCGGTGAAGACCGCGATCCTCGACGGCGCCGCACAAATCGTCGGCCCGGCGTTCGTCTCGCTGCTGTGTATCTGCATCGTGTTCGTGCCGATGTTCCTGCTGCAAGGCATCGCCGGCTATCTGTTCCGGCCGATGGCGCTGGCGGTGATTTTCGCCATGGCCAGCTCGTTCATCCTTTCGCGCACCCTGGTGCCGACCCTGGCGATGTTCCTGCTCAAGCCGCACACACCGGAACAAGGCGCAGGGCATCACCCCGAAGATGCATTCATCAACCACCACGAAGGCGATCAGCACAAAAAACCGCGCAACGCCGTGCTGCAATCGGTGCTCAATTTTCAGCAAGGCTTCGAGCGCCACTTCTCGAATATTCGCGACACTTACCACGGCTTGCTGATTCTCGCGTTGGGCAACCGCAAGCGCTTTATCGTCGGCTTCCTGGCCTGCGTGCTTGCCTCTTTCCTGCTGCTGCCCAGCCTGGGCCAGGACTTCTTCCCGGCCACCGACGCCGGCGCCCTCGCCCTTCACGTGCGCCTGCCGCTGGGCACGCGGATTGAAGAAAGCGCCGCCGCCTTCGACCGGATTGAAGCGCGGATTCGCGAAGTGATACCCGCCGAAGAACTCGACACCATCGTCGACAACATCGGCATTCCGCTCAGCGGCATCGACATGGCCTACAGCAGCAGCGGCACCATCGGCCCGCAGGATGGCGACATCCAGGTCACGCTGAAAAAGGACCACGCGCCCACCGCCGACTACGTGAAAAAACTGCGTGAAGCCTTGCCGGAAAGCTTCCCCGGCAGCCACTTCGCGTTCCTGCCGGCGGACATCAGCAGCCAGATCCTCAACTTCGGCGCACCGGCCCCGCTGGACGTGAAAATCTCCGGGCGCAGCGATGAAGAAAACCGCACCTACGCGGTGGAACTCGAACGTCGGCTGTCGCACATTCCGGGCATCGCCGACCTGCGCATCCAGCAGTCCACCGGCTACCCGTCGCTGCAAGTTAACGTCGACCGCATGCGCGCCAATGGCCTGGGCATCACCGAGCGTGACGTGACCAACAGCATGGTCGCCTCCCTCGCCGGCAGCTCGCAAACCGCGCCGACCTTCTGGCTCAACCCGGCCAACGGCGTGTCGTACTCCATCGTGGCGGCAACGCCGCAATACCGCCTCGACAGCCTGCCGTCACTGGAAGCCTTGCCGGTCACCGGGGCCGATGGCCAGTCACAAATTCTCGGCGGCGTAGCCACCATCGAACGCGTGCAAAGCCCGGCAGTGGTGACCCACTACAACATCGAACCCACCCTGGACCTGTATGCCAACGTGCAAGGCCGCGACCTCGGCGGCGTGGCGCGCGATGTGCAAAAAGTGCTGGATGACACCGCCTCCATGCGCCCCAAAGGCGCGGTGATCAGCCTGCATGGGCAGATCGATGCGCTGCACGAGGCCTTCAGTGGTTTGAGCTTCGGCCTGCTTGGCGCCGTGGTGCTGATCTACTTGCTGATCGTGGTCAACTTCCAGTCGTGGGCCGACCCGTTCGTGATCATCACCGCCTTGCCGGCCGCGCTGGCGGGCATCGTGTGGATGCTGTTCCTCAGCGGCACCTCGCTGTCGGTGCCGGCGTTGACCGGGGCCATCCTGTGCATGGGCGTGGCCACCGCTAACTCGATCCTGGTGGTGAGCTTCTGCCGTGAACGCCTGGCCGAACATGGCGATGCGTTGAAGGCCGCGATGGAGGCCGGTTACACGCGCTTTCGGCCAGTGTGCATGACGGCTCTGGCGATGATCATCGGCATGTTGCCGCTGGCGTTGTCCGAAGAGCAGAACTCGCCCCTTGGCCGGGCGGTGATCGGCGGCTTGATCTTCGCCACCGTCGCCACCCTGTTTTTTGTACCCGTGGTCTTCAGCCTGGTCCACGGTCGTCACCCTACTCGCGCTGCTGCTGGAGAAACTTCACATGTCGTCTGATCACAAACCCTCGCGCAAGCGTCTGATGCTCATGGGTGTCGGCGGCCTGACACTGGCCGCCCTGTTGGTCGCCAACGGCCTGCACGCCCGCACGATGCACGAACAATCGGTGAGTGCCTGGACCGAAACCGCCGCCATCCCGCAAGTGATGGTGTTCCAGCCCAAACAAAACGTGGCCGGCGACACCTTGCGCCTGCCCGCGCACCTGGAGGCGTGGAGCAAGGCGCCGATCCACGCACGCGTCAGCGGCTACTTGAAGGACTGGAAAGCCGACATCGGCACTCAGGTCAAAGCCGGGCAAGTGCTCGCCGAAATCGACAGCCCCGACCTCGACCAGCAAATGGCGCAGACCCACGCGCGGCTGGTGCAGGAGCAAGCCAACGCGCGCCTGGCCGAAACCACCGCCACGCGCTGGCAGAACCTGTTGGCCAGCCATTCGGTGTCGCGTCAGGAGGCCGATGAAAAAACCTCCAACGCTGCCGCCGCCAAAGCCAATGCCGAGGCGGCCGCCGCCGACTACGCACGCCTGTCGGCACTGGAAAGCTACAAGACCATCCGCGCGCCGTTCGCCGGCACCATCACCGCGCGCAATACCGATATTGGCCAGTTGATCAAGGCTGATACCGACAGCGACCCGGAGCTGTTCAACATTGCCGATACCCATCAACTCAGACTTTACGTGCCCGTGCCGCAGAACTATGCAGCCGTGATTCATCCAGGGTTAGAAGCCGAGCTGACGGTGCCCGAGCATCCCGGCGAGCACTTCAAGGCGCGCCTGATCGGCGACTCCACGGCCATCGACCGCCGCTCCGGCACCCTGCTTGCGCAGTTCGTCGCCGACAACCCCAACGGCGAATTGCTGCCCGGTGATTACGCCGAAGCCACGCTGCCCATTCCGGCGGATACCCACGGCGTGAGCATCCCGGCCAGCGCACTGATCTTCCGCGCCCAAGGTACTCAGGTTGCGGTGCTGGACGCGCAAAATCACGTGCACCTGCAAGGCATCCACATCGGCCTCGACCTGGGCGAACGGCTGGTGATCGACCAAGGTTTGAAACCCGCCGACCGCGTAGTCGACAACCCGCCCGATGCCCTGCGCGAAGGCGACCCCGTGCAACTGGCCGACGCCGGAGGTGCGCATGCGCCCAAGGCTTAAACCCCTGGCGGCGTTGATGCTGCTGCTGTTGCAGGGCTGCTCGATGGCGCCCACCTACCAGGTGCCGTCGGTGGACCTGCCGGCCGGCTATCGCGAACAGACCAGCGATGGCCCGTGGCACAGCGCGCAGCCGTCCGACCAACTGGCGCCCGAGTGGTGGAAGCTCTACAACGACCCGCGCCTGACCGACCTGCAACAGCAACTGCTCAAGGCCAACCCGGATCTGGCGGCGGCGTTGGCGCATTTCGATGCGTCCCAGGCGTATGCCAGCCAGTTGCACGCCGGGTTGTTCCCGCAAATTACTGCCAGTGCGCAGCCGCTGCGCCAGCGGCAATCGGACACACGACCACTGCGCGGGGATACGCAGCCGTCGGTGTACAACAGCAATACGGCGGGCTTCTCGCTGAGCTACGACCTGGACCTGTGGGGCAAGATTCGCAACCAGGTCGCGGCCGGCGATGCCCAGGCGCAAGCATCCGGCGATGATTTGGCGGTGGCGCGCCTGAGCCTGCAGCACCAGTTGGCGACGCTGTATGTGCAGCTCAACGGGCTGGATGCGCAGAGCCGGATTCTGAACAGCTCACTGGACGATTTCAGCCAGGCATTGCAACTCACGCGCAGCCGTTACGAAGGCCAGATTGCCTCGGAGCTGGACCTCACCCGTGCGCAAAACCAACTGGCCGAAGCCAAGGCGCAACTGGACGAAGTGCGCGGGCAACGCAACCTGACCGAACACGCGATTGGCGAATTGGTGGGTGTGGCGGCCAGTAACTTCAGCTTGCCGCCCAGCCAGCAATTGATTGCGCTGCCAGGGATTCCATCGCAGTTGCCCAGCCACCTGTTGCAACGGCGCCCAGACATCGCGGCGGCGGAACGCCGAGTGTTTGCCGCCAATGCCAACATCGGCGTGGCGAAGGCCGCGTGGTACCCGGACTTCAGCTTGACCGGGTTGATTGGCGGGCAAACTCAGGGGGTTGGCAACCTGCTGTCCGCCGGTAACCGCTACTGGGCGCTGGGGCCGTTGGTGAACTTGCCGATCTTTGATGGCGGACGCTTGAGTGCCAATGAACGTCAGGCCAAAGCCGAGTTTGAAGAGGCGTCGGCGCAATACCGCAGCCATGTGCTCAAAGCCGTGCGCGAGGTGGAAGACAACCTGGCGCAGCTAAGGGATTTGCAGCAGGAAGCGCAGGACGAACAAGCGGCGGCGGATGCGGCAGAGCATACGCAGTCACTGGCGATGAACAGCTATCAGGCGGGAGCCGTGAGTTACCTGGATGTGGTGACGGCGCAGACAGCGGCGTTGCAGGCACAGAGGACGTTGCAGGCGGTGCAGACGCGGCAGTTGCAGGCGAGTGTGGGGTTGGTGACGGCGCTCGGCGGTGGATGGCAACCGGGCGCCTCAGATCGCTCGTAGGTTCAGCTCGGTTCCAGATGTGAGAGGGGGCTTGCCCTCGATGGTGGTGTGCCATAAGGCTTATTTGTATCTGATACACCGCTATCGGGGGCAAGCCCCCTCCCACAGGGGTTCTGCGCCAGACACACAATGTGTGAACACCTCAGATCCAATTTGGGAGGGGGCTTGCCCTCTCACAATGGGCCTGCGCCAGACACAAAATGTATGAACACCTCAGATCCAATGTGGGAGGGGGCTTGCCCCCGATGGCGGCCCTCCAGACACATCCTGCCAAAAGCCTGTCGATCACTCCTGGATTACCCGATCTAGCCTCTCAACACCCATCCAGAGAGAGGCCAAGGAATGCCTGACTTACCCGCTTCACACCGCCTGCGCATTGGACGCTTCAGCGAACCCAGCCGCATCTACCTCATCACCACCAACACTCACGAACGTCTTCCCATCTTTAGCAACTTCCACCTGGGTCGCCTGGTGGTTTGGCAATTTCGGCTGGCCCAATACCGAGGGCTCGCCAACTCCCTGGCGTGGGTGATCATGCCGGACCATTTCCACTGGATTATCGAACTGCAAAAAGGCTCGCTGGCAGACTTGATGCGGCATGTGAAATCCAAGAGCACGCGGTCGGTCAATGGCGCAAGTGGGCGCAAGGGAAGGCTCTGGCAGGAAAGTTTCCATGACCGCGCGCTGCGCAAGGAGGATGACGTGGTGAAGATGGCCAGGTATGTGGTGGCCAATCCACTGCGGGCCGGGTTGGTGAAGCGGATTGGCGACTACCCGTTATGGGACGCAATTTGGGTCTAGCATCCAGCAAACCCGTTCAAATGTGGGAGGGGGCTTGCCCCCGATCGCGGTGTATCAGAGCCAGCTCAGCTAAATGACCCACTGCCATCGGGGGCAAGCCCCTCCCACATTTTTCAACCGCCTGTCAGGCAGCGAGTTTGCCGCTGGCGATCGCTGCCGAAGCGGCCACCATCGCCCTCAACAACACCGCACACCCCGCCGCCAGGTCATCCGGTGCGGCATTCTCGATTTCGTTGTGGCTGATGCCGCCTTCGCACGGCACAAAGATCATCCCGGCCGGGCCGAGTTCGGCGACGAAAATCGCGTCGTGCCCTGCCCCGCTGACGATGTCCATGTTCGACAGCCCCAGCCCATTCGCCGCATCCCGCACAGCGTCCACGCAGCCTTTATCGAAATACAGCGGCGGGAAATCGGCGGTGGGTTCCAGCTCAAACGTCAGCCCATGCTTGGCACAGGTTTCGTCGATCACCTTGCGCACCTGGGCAATCATCGAATCCAGGCGTGCCGGCTCCAGGTGACGGAAGTCCAGGGTCATGCGCACTTCACCGGGGATGACGTTGCGCGATCCAGGATAAGCCTGCAGGCACCCGACAGTGCCACACGCATGCGGCTGATGCCCCAGCGCCGCCGCATTCACCGCCGCCACCACGGCCGCCGCGCCCACTAACGCATCTTTGCGCAAGTGCATCGGCGTCGGCCCCGCATGCGCCTCAACACCGCGCAGTTTCAGGTCGAACCACTTTTGCCCCAGAGCCCCCAACACCACGCCGATGGTTTTCTTTTCATCCTCAAGAATCGGCCCTTGTTCAATATGCGCCTCGAAGTAAGCCCCGACCTTATGCCCACTGACCGGCCGCGTGCCCGCATAGCCAATTGCATTAAGCGCATCACCCACGCTCACGCCCTCCACATCCACCTTGGCCAAGGTCTCGGCCAGGGTAAATTTCTCGGCAAACACGCCAGAGCCCATCATGCACGGCGGAAAGCGCGAGCCTTCTTCGTTGGTCCACACCACCACTTCCAGCGGTGCTTCGGTTTCGATCTTGAGGTCATTGAGGGTGCGCAGCACTTCCACGCCCGCCAACACGCCGAAGCAACCGTCGAACTTGCCACCCGTGGGCTGGGTGTCGATATGGCTGCCCGTCATCACTGGCGGCAAGTCGGGATTGCGACCCGGGCGACGGGCGAAGATGTTGCCGATGGCGTCGATGGTCACGGTGCAACCGGCTTCCTCGCACCACTGCACAAACAGGTCACGGGCTTTGCGGTCAAGGTCGGTGAGGGCCAGTCGGCACACGCCGCCCTTGGGTGTGGCGCCGAATTTGGCCAGGTCCATCAGCGACTGCCACAAGCGGTCGCGGTTGATGTGCTGATGGGTGGATTGCAGAACGTCGATGGCAGCGTTCATGGGGATCTCCTCAGGCTACATTTCTTATGAATTGACGCGATTCCAACGGTTGGAAATGGGGTCTGAAATGTGGGAGCGGGCTTGCTCGCGAAGGGGCCGTGTCAGTCGCGGCAAATGTCGGCTGGAAGACCGCATTCGCGGGCAAGCCCGCTCCCACATTTGGATTGCATTTCAACCTTTTACAGGGGTGTTTTTACTGCGAGCGGCAAGGCTCTGCGCTTGGCATTCAACCCGTAATACAGAACGCCGCCCAGCGCCGATCCGGTAAACCAGCCATAGCTGTAGAACCAGCTGAACGCATCACTGCCCAGCGACAGCAGGGTCAGCACCACCGGCACGCCGAAGGCGATAAAACCGCTCCAGTTCCACGCCGGGTACACGTCGTCACGGTACAGACCGGCCAGGTCGAGTTGCTGTTTGCGGGTGATGAAGTAGTCCACCACCATGATCCCGGCGATCGGCCCCAGCAGGCTTGAATAGCCCAGCAACCAGTTCGAATACACGGTTTCCAGGCTCACGTCCGAGACGATCAGCCCGAGTTTTTTCAACAGTTCGTGGGCCATCAACGCAAGCCCCACCAGGCCAGTGAGGATCACCGCAGTGGTGCGGTTGATCAGCTTGGGCGCGATGTTCTGGAAGTCGTTGGTCGGTGAGACGATGTTCGCCGCGGTGTTGGTGGACAAGGTGGCGATGATGATCAGCAGCATCGCGATGGCCACCCACACCGGGCTTTGGATGTGCCCGATCAAGGTCACCGGGTCGGAGACGCTGACGCCCACCAGTTTCACTGACGCGGCGGTCATGATCACGCCAAGGGCCGCGAACAGAAACATGGTCAGCGGCAGGCCGAAAATCTGCCCGAGAATCTGGTCCTTCTGACTTTTGGCGTAGCGGCTGAAGTCGGGAATATTCAGCGACAACGTCGCCCAGAAACCCACCATCGCCGTGAGCCCCGCCATGAAGTAACCGGTGAGGCTCGCGCCTTCGGGGCGCTTGGGTGGAATCGCCATCAGCTCGCTGATTGACACATTCGGCATCGCCCACACCAGCAGGCCGATCCCCACGGCCACCAGCAGCGGCGCAGACAGGGTTTCGAGGCGTTTGATCGACTCGGCGCCGCGCAGCACTACCCACAGGTTCAGGCACCAGAAAATCATGAAGCCGATGACTTCACCCGTACCGCCAAGGGATTTCCAGCCCTCGAAGATCGAGCCCAGAAACAGGTGAATCGCCAGCCCGCCGAACATTGTCTGAATGCCAAACCAGCCGCACGCCACCAGCGCGCGAATCAGGCACGGCACGTTGGAGCCGAGGATGCCAAACGACGAACGCAACAAGACGGGAAACGGAATGCCGTACTTGGTGCCGGGAAACGCGTTGAGGGTCAGCGGGATCAGCACCACGATATTGGCCAGCAAAATCGCCATCAGCGCCTCGCCCACCGACAAGCCAAAGTAGGCGGTGAGCACCCCGCCGAGCGTGTAAGTGGGCACGCAGATCGACATGCCGACCCACAGCGCGGTGATGTGCCACTTGTTCCAGGTGCGTTCGTGCACCTTGGTCGGTGCCATGTCGTGGTTGTAGCGGGGGCTGTCGAGGACGTCGGCGCCGGCGTCGAGTTCGTACAGGCCGTTGCGTTCAATGACTTGCGATCTGTTCTGTTGCATGGCCGCTCCACGGTTTTTTCGAATTATTGTTGCTCATCCAACGCTGAGCGCAGGGTGGCCGGAGTACCTCGTAAACAACATGACATCACGGGTCCGGCCAGCCGCCACTGCACTCAATAACCGTGCCGACCTGCCACCTTGAACCCGCACCGCTTATATAACGTGCTGATGTTAATCAGCTTTCCGATTGCGCCTTCGGAACGTGCCGCATCACTCAGGCTAAATAATGCGAAGTTGCCGAACTGTCAGGACTCAATCTGGTGCAACACAATTATTTTTATTTCCTGTCGCCGTCAAGGGGCATATCTCAAGCGTCTGATTTGCAATAAGAAATGTTGCTCACATTGAGAACCTGTCAAGTGCGTCAAAATGGTGAACGGCCGCCACATTTTGGTGAATTCATATTTTTATCTATATAAATCAATTACTTAAATTATATATAAGCTTATAAAAAATCTTCTTGCTCATTCGAAAAACTCGGGCTAGTTTCTATTCCTGTCACCGATGACAGGATTTAATTGATCATCGGCAAGCAGCATTACAACACTTAGAACTGGCACAAGCCGGTCAAGCCTGTGAGGAACTCGACATGTCGCTGTTGATCCGTGGCGCCACCGTTATTACCCATGATGAAAGTTACCGCGCCGATGTGTTTTGCGCAGGCGGTCTAATTCGCGCTATTGGCACGGATCTGGATACTCCCGCCGGCACTGAAATACTCGATGGCAGTGGCCAATACTTGATGCCCGGCGGCATCGATCCGCATACGCACATGCAATTGCCCTTCATGGGCACTGTGGCCAGTGAAGACTTTTTCAGTGGCACCGCGGCAGGTCTGGCGGGCGGTACCACCTCGATCATCGACTTTGTGATTCCCAACCCGCAGCAATCCTTGATGGAAGCTTTCCACCAGTGGCGCGGCTGGGCGCAAAAGTCTGCCTGCGACTACGGCTTTCACGTGGCGATCACTTGGTGGAGCGAGCAGGTGCGCGAGGAAATGGCCGAGCTGGTCAGCCACCATGGCATCAACAGCTTCAAGCATTTCATGGCCTACAAGAACGCGATCATGGCGGCTGATGACACCCTGGTCGCCAGCTTTGAGCGCTGCCTGGAACTCGGCGCAGTGCCGACGGTGCACGCAGAAAACGGTGAGCTGGTGTATCACCTGCAACGCAAGCTGATGGCCCAGGGCATCACCGGGCCGGAAGCGCACCCGCTGTCGCGCCCGTCCCAGGTCGAAGGCGAGGCCGCCAGCCGTGCGATTCGTATCGCCGAAACCATCGGCACGCCGCTGTACCTGGTGCACGTATCGACCAAGGAGGCGCTGGATGAAATCACCTACGCCCGTGGCAAGGGCCAGGCGGTGTATGGCGAAGTGCTCGCCGGCCACCTGCTGCTCGACGACAGCGTTTACCAACACCCTGACTGGCAGACCGCCGCCGGCTACGTGATGAGCCCGCCCTTCCGCCCGCGCGGGCATCAGGAGGCGCTGTGGCACGGCCTGCAATCGGGCAACCTGCACACCACCGCCACCGACCATTGCTGCTTCTGCGCCGAGCAAAAAGCCGCCGGCCGTGACGATTTCAGCAAAATCCCCAACGGCACTGCCGGTATCGAAGACCGCATGGCGTTGCTGTGGCACGAAGGCGTCAACACCGGGCGTCTGTCGATGCAGGAGTTTGTTGCGCTGACCTCCACCAACACCGCGAAGATCTTCAATCTTTACCCACGCAAAGGTGCGATTCGCGTGGGTGCCGATGCTGACTTGGTGCTGTGGGACCCCGAGGGCACACGGACGATTTCGGCCAAGACCCACCATCAGAAAGTCGATTTCAACATCTTCGAAGGCAAGACCGTACGCGGCGTGCCGAGCCACACCATCAGCCAGGGCAAGCTGGTCTGGGCCGATGGCGACCTGCGCGCCGAACGCGGTGCCGGGCGGTATGTAGAACGCCCGGCGTATCCGTCGGTGTTTGAGCAGTTGAGCAAGCGGGCGGAGCATTCCAGACCTGTAGCTGTGAAACGCTGATACCGCCAATCGCGGGCAAGCCCGCTCCCACATTTGATCGGGTTCACACAATTCAACTGTGGGAGCTGGCTTGCCTGCGATGAGGCCAGTCCAAGCGACAAAAAAATCAATGCCCGCCAGAGGCAAAAAACCGTGAGGCCAATACCGTGATCCAGACCCTGACCCACCTCCCCCATCCCCATGAAGATGGGCCGACACTCGCCAGCCATTTCACCGACCTGGCGCCGCCCCTCAATGCCCGCCAGGCTGCACTTGAAGCGTCGCGCTGCCTGTATTGCTACGACGCGCCATGCGTAAATGCATGCCCCAGTGAAATCGACATCCCGTCGTTCATCCGCAATATCCACACTGAAAACGTCCAGGGCGCCGCGCAGAAGATTCTTTCGGCCAACATCCTCGGCGGCAGCTGCGCACGGGTTTGCCCCACCGAAATTCTGTGCCAGCAAGCCTGCGTGCGTAACAACGCCGAAGAATGCGCGCCGGTGCTGATCGGGCTATTGCAACGCTACGCCATCGACAACGCGCATTTCAGCGAACACCCCTTCCAGCGCGCCGCCCCGACCGGCAAGCGCATCGCCGTGGTCGGCGCCGGGCCTGCGGGGTTGGCCTGTGCCCATCGCGCCGCCCTGCACGGCCATGATGTGGTGATTTTCGAAGCGCGAGAAAAGGCCGGCGGCCTGAATGAATACGGGATCGCCAAGTACAAACTGGTGGATGACTTTGCCCAGAAGGAGCTGGATTTCCTGCTCGAGATTGGCGGCATCGAAATCCGCCACGGCCAGCGCCTGGGTGACAACCTGACCTTAAGCGAACTGCACCAGCAATTCGACTCCGTGTTTCTTGGCCTCGGCCTCGCCGCCAGCAAACAGCTCGGCCTGCCACACGAGGACGCTCCGGGCCTGCTTGCCGCCACCGACTACATCCGCGAACTGCGCCAGGCCGATGACCTTAGCCAACTGCCGCTGGCCGACCGCTGCATCGTGCTTGGCGCGGGCAACACCGCCATCGACATGGCCGTGCAAATGGCCCGCCTCGGCGCCCGCGATGTGAACCTGGTGTACCGCCGTGGCTTGGCGGACATGGGCGCCACCCACCATGAGCAGGACATCGCCAAGGCCAATCAGGTGCGCCTGCTGACCTGGGCCCAACCCGAAGAAGTGTTGCTGGATGATCAAGGCCACGTGCGCGGCATGCGCTTCGCTCGCACACGCATGGACAACGGCCGCCTGCACCCTACCGGCGAGACCTTCGAACTGGCAGCCGATGCGATTTTCAAAGCCATCGGCCAGGGCTTCGACACCGAGGCATTGCACGACCCGCTGGCCCAGCAACTGCACCGCGTGGGCGAACGCATCTTTGTTGACGAACACCTGCGCACCAGCATTCCCGGGGTGTACGCCGGCGGCGATTGCGTCAGCCTCGGCCAGGACCTCACTGTGCAGGCGGTACAACACGGCAAGCTGGCGGCTGAAGCCATGCACGCCCAACTCATGCTGAATGTGGAGGCTGCGTAATGGCCGATCTCTCGATTGTGTTCGCCGGTATCAAAGCTCCCAACCCGTTCTGGCTGGCCTCCGCACCGCCCACCGACAAGGCCTACAACGTGGTCCGCGCCTTTGAAGCCGGCTGGGGCGGCGTGGTCTGGAAAACCCTCGGTGAAGACCCGGCGGCGGTCAACGTGTCGTCACGCTATTCCGCGCATTACGGCGCCAACCGTGAGGTATTGGGCATCAACAATATCGAGTTGATCACCGACCGCTCGCTGGAGATCAACCTGCGCGAAATCACCCAGGTGAAAAAGGACTGGCCGGACCGCGCGCTGATTGTGTCGCTGATGGTGCCCTGTGTTGAAGAGTCCTGGAAAAACATCCTGCCGCTGGTGGAAGCCACCGGCTGCGACGGCATCGAGCTGAACTTCGGTTGCCCCCACGGCATGCCCGAACGGGGCATGGGCGCAGCGGTCGGCCAGGTGCCGGAGTACGTGGAACAGGTGACGCGCTGGTGCAAGACGTATTGCTCGCTGCCGGTGATCGTCAAGCTCACGCCAAATATCACCGACATCCGCATGGCGGCGCGTGCGGCGTATCGCGGCGGTGCGGACGCGGTGTCGCTGATCAACACCATCAACTCCATCACCAGTGTCGACCTTGAGCGCATGGTGGCCCTGCCGGTGGTCGGCACCCAAAGTACCCATGGCGGGTATTGCGGCTCGGCCGTCAAGCCGATCGCGTTGAACATGGTTGCAGAAATCGCCCGCGACCCGCAGACCCAAGGCCTGCCGATCTGCGGGATTGGCGGCATCGGCAACTGGCGCGACGCGGCGGAATTCGTCGCGCTGGGTTGCGGCGCGGTGCAGGTGTGCACGGCGGCCATGTTGCATGGGTTTCGGATTGTGGAAGAGATGAAGGACGGGCTGTCGCGGTGGATGGACAGCCAAGGCTACAAAAGCCTGCAGGAATTTTCCGGGCGCGCGGTGGGCAATACCACCGATTGGAAGTACCTGGATATCAATTATCAGGTGATCGCCAAGATTGACCAGGAAGCCTGCATTGGCTGTGGGCGTTGCCACATTGCCTGTGAGGACACGTCGCACCAGGCTATCGCGAGCTTGAAGCAAGTGGATGGCACGCATAAATACGAGGTGATCGATGATGAGTGCGTGGGCTGCAATCTGTGCCAGATCACCTGCCCGGTGGCCGATTGCATCGAGATGGTGCCGATGGACACGGGCAAGCCGTTTTTGAATTGGACGCAGGACCCACGTAATCCGTATCGGGAGGCGGTGTAGTCCTGTAGACCGCTATCGCAGGCAAGCCAGCTCCCACATTTGATCGGTGAACATATTCAACTGTGGGAGCTGGCTTGCCTGCGATAGGGCCATCAGCCTTCACACAAGCTCAAGGCTCCAACCCAACTGGACCGCCTTACAGCCCACTGCATTCCTTCAGGCAAAATGCGGTCAACTGTGGGAGCTGGCTTGCCTGCGATAGGGACATCAGCCCTCACACAAGCTCAAGGCTCCAACCCAACTGGACCGCCTTACAGCCCACTGCATTCCTTCAGGCAAAATGCGGTCAACTGTGGGAGCTGGCTTGCCTGCGATAGGGCCTTCAGCCTTCACACAAGGCTTAAGGCTCCAACCCAATGCCGCGCAAAATCACCGCGGTCACCGTCTGAATCGCCTTCTCGAACTGCATGTCCGACAACGGCTGGTGATCATTCAGAATCTTCACTTGGTGATCAAAGTCGGCATAGTGCTGGGTCGATGCCCAGATCATGTACAGCAGGCTCGACGGCTCCACCGGCAGGATGCGTTTGTCCTCCACCCACTGGCGAATTTTCGCTTCTTTCATCTTGGCCCAGTCGTACAGGCTTTCGTCCAGCGCCTCACCGAGCGTCGGCGCGCCGTGGATAATTTCGTTGGCCCAAACTTTCGAGCCATACGGCCGCGTACGCGAGCGCTGCATCTTAGCGCGGATGTAGCTGCTGAGCACCACCCGCGGATCATCAAAGGTTTCAAAGCTCAGGGCGTCCTGCTTCCACACCTCCAGCAGGTCGAACAACACCGCGCTGTACAGTTCGCTTTTGGTGGTGAAGTAGTAATGCAGGTTGGAGCGTGGCAGTTGCACTTCTTCAGCGATGTCAGCCATGGCGGTGCTGCCGTAGCCTTTTTCAGCGAAGATTTTCTCCGCCGCCAGCAGGATTTTTTCGACGTTGACCCGCCGAATTCCGATCTTGTGATTGCCCATAAGGGCTCCCCGACAACAACATGGCCTCAAGACTACCATCGGCTCTAGATCGCGGCGACAAGGCATAATGAAACTTCTACGCGAACCTTTCCCCTGCAAAACGGATTGGTTAGGATCGCGATCCCCATGAAGGATCATTGCCATGACTATCCGACCTCGCGTGGCCGCCGACGACCCTGTGCTGGGAGCACTGTGGGAACGCTCGGTGCGGGCCACCCATGACTTCCTCCCCGAGGATGACATCCAGCGTTTACTGCCGCTGGTACGCGACGCTTACCTGCCAATGCCGGCCCTCGACGTTTGGGTCTATGAAGACCAGAACGGCATCGCCGGTTTTATCGGCACCGGCGGGCACAATGTAGAAATGCTGTTTATCGACCCCGATCGCCGTGGCCAGGGCATCGGCCGCCAATTGCTCGACCACGCCCGCGCGCGCCACGACACGCTGACGGTGGATGTAAACGAACAAAACCCGCAGGCCGTGGGCTTCTACCTGCACTATGGTTTCATCCAGGTCGCGCGCTCGCCGCTGGATGGCGAAGGCAAACCCTTTCCCTTGCTGCACATGGCCTTACCGACTCTCTAAACCTGAAGGTATTGAACAATGTTGATCAAGAAAACCCTGACCACCGTCGCCCTGCTCGCCTCCTTGCTGGGCGCCTCGGCGGCCTTTGCCCATGCCCACCTCAAGAGTTCGACACCGGCGGCTGACAGCTCCGTCGCCGCGCCCGCTGACCTGCGCCTGACCTTCACCGAAGGCGTCGAAGCGACGTTCACCAAAGTGTCCCTGAGCAAGGACGGCACCGAAGTCGCGATCAAAGGCCTGGAAACCCCGGGCGCCGACAAGAAAGTCCTGGTGGTTACGCCGGCGGCACCGCTGGCCGCCGGTACCTACAAAGTGGAATGGCACGCCGTGTCCGTGGACACCCACAAGAGTGAAGGCAGTTACAGCTTCAAGGTCGGCCAATAACCCATGGCGACCCTGCTGGTGCTGTGCCGCTTCCTGCATTTCATCGTCGTGCTGTTGATGTTCGGGGCCTGTGCGTTCAGGCCCTGGCTATTGGGCGCTGAACCGCAGCCGGCGCTGGACCGGCAACTGCTGCGCATCACCCGCGCGCTGGCCTGGCTGGGGCTGGGCTCTGGCGTGGCCTGGCTGCTGCTGATCACCGCCAGCATGGCCGGCAGCTGGGACGCGGCCTTGCAACCGGCCACCGTGCAGTTGGTGCTGGGCAAAACCTTTTTCGGCCAGGTGTGGGTCTGGCATCTGTTGCTGAACCTGCTACTGGTAATCGCGCTGATCAAACCCTGGCCGGCCCTGCGCCTGCCATTGACTGCGCTGCTGTTGGCAACGCTGGCACCGGTCGGCCACGGCGCCATGCTCAATGGGTTGAGCGGGCAATTGCTGATCCTCAACCAGGTGGTGCACCTGGTGTGCGTCGGCGCCTGGCTCGGTGGGCTGCTCGTGCTGGTGCTGATCTTCAGGCGGCCGCAGGGCTATGCGCTGGAGCCGATTCTCAAACGCTTCAGCGGCGTGGGATATGGCCTGGTCGCCGGGTTGCTGGTGACGGGCTTGATCAACGTGCGCGTACTGACCGGGCAACTGTGGCCCACACCGCTGTTCAGCGGGTTCGCGCTGATTCTTGTGATCAAAGTGCTGCTGGTGCTGGGCATGTTGGCGCTGGCGTTACTGAACCGGTTGCGCATTGAGCGCTGCGAAGAACGCCAGGGCAGTTTGAAGGCCAGCGTCATGCTGGAATGGTTACTGGGTGTTTCAGCTGTAGCCGCCGTTTCGCTGCTGGGCACACTGCCGCCGATGGTCATGGCCAACTGAACATCGCTTTTGAAATGCAATCCATGTGGGCGCTGGCTTGCCTGCGATGGCATCCACTCGGTGTACCTGATACACCGAAGCGTTTGCATCGCAGGCAAGCCAGCGCCCACATTGACCGAGCCCGCTTTTGATCGGCACACGCGACGTCATCGTACAACTTCCGCTTGACACCCCACGGAAACCCCGTAAATATCCCGCCCAATGTTGTACGACGACGTATAACAAATAATAAAAACAACAAAAGAAAAAGGGAGCTTCTCTGTGAGTCAATTCGCCCGCAATTCCTCCTCGCGTATCGGCCTTATCGGTCTCGGCAGCCTGGCGTTCACCCTGCCCCTCAGCGCGCATGCCGATGGTTTTCTCGAAGACGCCAAAGCCTCGCTGAACCTGCGCAACGCCTACTTCAACCGCAACTTCACCAACTCCACTTACCCGCAAGCCAAGGCCGAGGAGTGGACGCAAAACTTCATCCTCGATGCCAAATCCGGCTTCACCCAGGGCACCGTGGGCTTTGGGCTCGACGTGCTGGGCCTGTATTCGCAAAAGCTCGATGGCGGCAAAGGCACGGGGGGCACTCAGTTGCTGCCGATCCACAGCGACGGCCGGCCGGCTGACAATTTCGGCCGTCTGGGCGTGGCCCTGAAAACCAAACTGTCGAAGACCGAACTGAAAGTCGGCGAATGGATGCCGGTGCTGCCGATCCTGCGTTCGGACGACGGCCGCTCGCTGCCCCAGACCTTTCGCGGCGGTCAGGTCACGTCCAATGAAATTGCCGGCTTGACGCTCTACGGCGGGCAGTTTCGCGGTAACAGCCCCCGTAATGACGCGAGCATGGAAGACATGTTCATGAACGGTAAAGCCGCGTTCACCTCCGACCGTTTCAACTTTGGCGGCGGCGAGTACAGCTTCAACGACAAGCGCACCCAGGTGGGCGTCTGGTATGCCGAGCTGACGGATATCTACCAGCAGCAGTATTTCAACCTGACCCACAGCCAGCCGGTAGGCAACTGGACCCTGGGCGCCAACCTCGGTTATTTCACCGGCAAGGAAGACGGCAGCGCCCTGGCCGGCGACCTCGACAACAAGACCGTGTCCGCCCTGCTCTCGGCGCGCTACAACGGCAACACGTTTTATGTCGGCCTGCAAAAACTCACCGGTGACAGCCTGTGGATGCGGGTCAACGGCACCAGCGGCGGCACGCTCGCCAACGACAGTTACAACGCCAGCTACGATAACGCCAAGGAAAAATCCTGGCAGGTGCGCCATGACTTCAACTTTGTGGTGCTCGGCATTCCGGGGCTGACCATGATGAACCGCTATATCAGCGGCAGTAATGTGCACACCGGGGCGATCACCGACGGCAAGGAATGGGGGCGCGAATCGGAACTGGCCTACACCGTGCAGAGCGGCGCACTGAGGGACTTGAACGTGCGGTGGAGGAACTCGACCCTGCGTCGGGACTTCAGCAACAATGAATTTGATGAGAATCGGATTTTTATCAGCTATCCGATTTCGCTGCTGTAAGGCGATGAATGTGGGAGCTGGCTTGCCTGCGATAGCGGTGTATCAGCAAAACATCTGTCAACTGACAGACTGCTATCGCAGGCAAGCCAGTTCCCACGTTTGATCGCACTCGTCAGCAAGGGCGTTGACAAGCCAGGGACGACCTAACGATACTTTCGGCAAGTCATACGACAACCTACAACAACAATGGAACCCTCATGACCACCTCTACCACCACGCCTGTTCCATTCAACCGCCTGTTGCTCACCGGTGCTGCCGGCGGCCTGGGCAAAGTCTTGCGCGAACGCCTGCGCCCTTACGCCCAAGTCCTGCGCCTGTCGGACATCGCCAACATGGCGCCGGCGGCCGACGCATCCGAAGAAGTGCAACCCTGCGACCTTGCCGATAAACAAGCCGTGCACCACCTGGTGGAAGGCGTCGACGCCATCCTGCACTTCGGGGGCGTTTCAGTGGAGCGCTCGTTCGAAGAAGTCCTCGGCGCCAATATCAGCGGCGTGTTCCACATCTACGAAGCCGCTCGCCGCCACGGCGTGAAGCGTGTGATCTTCGCCAGCTCCAACCACGTGATCGGCTTCTACAAGCAAGGCGAAACCCTCGACGCCCGCTCGCCTCGCCGCCCGGACAGTTACTACGGTTTGTCCAAGTCCTATGGCGAAGACATGGCGAGTTTCTACTTCGACCGCTACGGCATCGAGACCGTGAGCATCCGCATCGGCTCCTCGTTCCCCGAACCGCAAAACCGCCGGATGATGCACACCTGGCTGAGCTTCGACGACCTCACTCAGTTGCTCGAACGCGCGCTGTACACGCCGAACGTCGGTCACACGGTGGTCTACGGCATGTCGGATAACCTCGATACCTGGTGGGACAACCGCTACGCCGCACACTTGGGTTTCACCCCCAAGGACAGCTCCGAAGTGTTCCGCGCGCAAGTCGAAACCCAGCCACCGGTCGCCGCCGATGACCCGGCCAAGGTCTATCAGGGCGGCGCCTTCTGCGCGGCGGGGCCGTTCGGTGACTGACTGCACACCCAAGGGATTGAGTTGCCATGACTGCTGAACTGATTGTTGACGCCCGCAATGCCGTGGGCGAATGCCCGGTGTGGGTGCCTGAGGAAAACGCGCTGTACTGGGTGGACATCCCCAACGGCGGCCTGCAGCGCTGGAGCGCTGCCAGCGGCCACAGTGCCGCCTGGAAAGCCCCGCAGATGCTCGCCTGCATTGCGCGCACCACGGCGGGCAACTGGGTCGCCGGGATGGAAACCGGGTTTTTCCAACTCACGCCACACAATGACGGCAGCCTGGACACCACCGCGCTGGCGAGTGTCGAGCACCCGCGCCCCGACATGCGCCTCAACGACGGCCGCTGTGACCGCCAGGGTCGCTTCTGGGCCGGCAGCATGGTGTTGAACATGGGCTTGAATGCGCCCCAGGGCACGCTCTACCGCTACGCCTGCGGTTCCGCGCCGCATGCCCAGCTGGACGGCTTTATCACACTCAACGGCCTGGCATTCAGCCCGGACGGCCGCACGATGTATGCCTCGGACTCACACCCGCTGGTGCAGCAGATCTGGGCCTTCGATTACGACACCGAGACCGGCACGCCCTCCAATCGTCGCGTATTTGTCGACATGCAGCAGTTTCTCGGTCGCCCCGACGGCGCGGCCGTCGACGCCGACGGCTGCTACTGGATCTGCGCCAACGACGCGGGGCTGATTCATCGCTTTACCCCCGACGGTCGCCTGGACCGTTCCCTCGCCGTGCCGGTGAAAAAACCCACCATGTGCGCCTTTGGCGGCAGCCGCCTGGACACCTTGTTTGTCACCTCGATCCGTGATGACCAGAGTGAACAGTCGCTGTCCGGCGGCGTATTCGCCCTCAACCCCGGCGTCCAGGGACTGCCCGAACCGCGCTTCACCCTCTAGCTGCATTGCTGTGCCTTGAATACAAAAATAACAACACAGGAGTGACATTCCATGGACTTCAAACGCACCTTGCTCGCCGCCACACTCGTTGCCCTCAGCAGCGCCGCCCACGCGCTGGAAATCAAGTTCGCCGACATCCATCCCGCCGGCTACCCCACCGTCGTCGCTGAAGAGAACATGGGCAAAGCCCTGACTAAGCAAAGCAACGGCGAACTGACCTTCAAGTACTTCCCAGGCGGTGTCCTGGGCTCTGAAAAAGAAGTCGTCGAACAGGCCCAGGTCGGCGCGATCCAGATGACCCGGGTCAGCCTCGGCATCGTCGGCCCGGTGGTGCCGGACGTGAACGTGTTCAACCTGCCGTTCGTGTTCCGCGACCAGGCGCACATGCGCAAGGTCATTGATGGCCCGATCGGCGACGAGATCCTCGCCAAGATCACCGACTCCGAATTCGGCCTGGTAGCCTTGGCCTGGATGGACGGCGGCACGCGCAATATCTACACCAAGAAACCGGTGCGTTCGATCGCAGACCTCAAGGGCATGAAGATTCGCGTGCAAGGCAACCCGCTGTTTATCGACGCCTTCAATGAAATGGGCGCCAACGGCATTGCCATGGACACCGGCGAGATCTTCAGCGCATTGCAGACCGGCGTGATTGACGGCGCGGAAAACAACCCGCCAACCCTGCTGGAGCACAACCACTTCCAGAACGCCAAGTTCTACACCCTCACCGAACACCTGATCCTGCCCGAACCCATCGTGATGTCGAAAATCACCTGGAACAAACTCACCCCCGCGCAACAGGACATGGTGAAAAACGCCGCCAAGGTTGCCCAGGCCGATGAGCGCGTGCTGTGGGACGCCAAGTCCGCCAGCAGCGAAACCAAGCTCAAGGCCGCCGGCGTCGAGTTCATCACCGTCGACAAAAAGCCCTTCTATGAGGCCACCGCGCCCGTTCGCGCGAAGTACGGCGCAGCTTACGCCGACATCATCGAGCGCATCGACGCCGTCGAGTAAGCCCCATCCTCCTCTTAGCTAGGCCCGGCGCGGTCCGCACTGACGTGCCCGGTTACGGTGAACGCCATGAAGAATCGACTGCTGCGCTTCAACGACCGCCTCTACATGACCTGCATCTGGGTCGCCGGCCTCTCGGTATTAGGCGTCGCGCTGATCATCCCCTGGGGCATTTTCGCCCGCTACATTCTCGGCACAGGCGCAAGCTGGCCAGAGCCCAGCGCCATCCTGCTGATGCTGGTGTTTACCTTTATCGGCGCCGCCGCCAGCTACCGCGCCGGGGCGCATATGTCGGTGGCCATGATCACCGACCGCCTGCCACCGCGCCAACGCCAACTCGTCGGCATCCTCTCGCAACTCTTGATGGCGACCATCTGCCTGTTCATGACGATTTGGGGCAGCAAGTTGTGCCTGTCCACCTGGAACCAGTTCATGAGCGCCATCCCTACCCTGCGCGTGGGCATCACCTATATGCCGATCCCGATTGGCGGCTTGCTGACCCTGGTGTTTGTGCTGGAGAAACTCCTGCTCGGCGACCAGAGCCACCGGCGCGTGGTGCGCTTTGACCTGGTTGAAGAAAGCGAAGGGGCTGCCTGACATGGACGCATTGATTCTGTTGGGCAGCTTTATCGCGTTGATCCTGATCGGCATGCCGGTCGCTTACGCCCTGGGGCTGTCGGCGCTGATCGGCGCGTGGTGGATCGACATTCCGTTCCAGGCCTTGATGATTCAGGTGGCAGGCGGAGTGAACAAGTTTTCGCTGATGGCGATTCCGTTCTTCGTGCTCGCCGGGGCGATCATGGCCGAAGGCGGCATGTCGCGCCGGCTGGTGGCGTTTGCCGGCGTGCTGGTGGGCTTTGTGCGCGGCGGCCTGTCGTTGGTCAACATCATGGCCTCGACGTTTTTCGGCGCCATTTCCGGCTCGTCAGTGGCAGACACCGCCTCGGTCGGCTCGGTGCTGATTCCGGAAATGGAACGGCGCGGCTACCCCAGGGAGTTCGCCACGGCGGTGACCATCAGCGGCTCGGTGCAGGCGCTGCTGACCCCGCCCAGCCACAATTCGGTGCTCTATTCCCTGGCGGCCGGCGGCACGGTGTCGATCGCTTCGCTGTTCATGGCCGGCGTGGTCCCGGGCCTGCTGATGAGCGCGTGCCTGATGGTGCTGTGCCTGATCTTCGCGAAGAAACGCGACTACCCCAAAGGTGAAGTCATCCCGCTCAAGCAGGCGCTGAAAATCTGCGCCGACGCGCTGTGGGGCCTGATGGCGATGGTGATCATTCTTGGCGGCATCCTCTCGGGCATTTTCACCGCCACCGAGTCCGCCGCGATTGCCGTGCTGTGGGCGTTCTTCGTGACCATGTTCATTTACCGCGACTACAAATGGCGCGAGCTGCCCAAGCTGATGCACCGCACGGTGCGCACCATTTCCATCGTGATGATCCTGATCGCCTTCGCCGCCAGCTTCGGCTACATCATGACCCTGATGCAGATCCCGGCGAAGATCACCACGATGTTCCTGACCCTGTCGGACAACCGCTACGTGATCCTGATGTGCATCAACATGATGCTGTTGTTGCTCGGCACTGTGATGGACATGGCGCCGCTGATCCTCATCCTCACGCCCATCCTGCTGCCGGTGATTCTCGGCATCGGCGTCGACCCGGTGCACTTCGGCATGATCATGCTGGTGAACCTGGGCATCGGCCTGATTACCCCGCCAGTGGGCGCGGTGCTGTTTGTCGGCGCGGCGGTGGGCAAGGTCAGTATCGAGAAAACCGTGAAGGCCCTGCTGCCGTTTTATGGCGTGCTGTTTCTGGTGCTGATGGCTGTCACCTACATCCCGGCGCTGTCGCTGTGGCTGCCGGGCCTGGTGCTGTAACCTTTCTCCGAGGCCGAGGTTCAACTGTGGGCGCAGGCTTGCCAGCGTCCACAAATCACCTCTGTGTTGGTTCATTCATGCGGCGGGACACCCATGCCTTCAGACTTGATCGAGCTCAGCGACCCACTCACCCACCTCACCCTGGCCCCGGCCCTGGGTGGCAGCATCGTCAATTGGACGGTGCGCGCCACCGGGCAGCCGTTGTTGCGACACAGTGACGAGCACGCGGTAAATACCGGTTTACCCGGCAAGTTGGGGTGCTACCCGTTGGCGCCCTGGTCCAACCGAATCGCCCAAGGCGGTTTCGATAACCCCGACGGCTGGCTGGCGCTGACAGCCAACAGCCTGACCGATCCGTTGCCGATTCACGGCTCGGCCTGGCAACAGGCGTGGCACGTGGTCAGTCAGGCGGCGGATGAAGTGGTGCTGGCGCTGCGGTGCGACACGCCGTTCGCCTATCACGCCGAACAGCGCTTTGCCTTGCGCGACGGTGAGCTGAGCATTGGGTTGCGCGTAACGCATCTGGCCGAACAGGCGGCGTGGCATGGCTTGGGCTTGCACCCTTACTTGCCGCGTACGCCGGGCACGCGGTTGCAGGCCAAGGCTGGGCAGGTATGGCTGAGTCATGCCTCAAAGCTGCCCACAGGATTGGCGCCGGTGCCGCAGGCCTGGGATTTCAGCACATTGAACACCCTGCCCGAAGGCCTGGTGGACAATGGGTTCTGCCAGTGGGACGGGCATTGCCGGATCGAGCAGCCGGCCTTGGGCTATACCCTGGAATGCCGGGCGACCGGGGCGGATTACTTTCTGCTGTATTGCCCGCCGGGGTTGGCATTTTTTTGCATTGAGCCGGTGAGCCATCCGGTGAATGCGCATCACCTGCCCGGCAGGCCGGGGCTGAGGTTATTGGAGCAAGGCCAGTCGACCCAACTCGATTTCACCCTCACATACAGTGCCCATGGGGACGCGGGCTTGCTCGCGAAAACGGTGGGTCGGTAACCGCGCGCTTTTCTGGCACTGCGCTTTTGCGAGCGCGCCCGCGTCCACAGGGTGACCTGTGCTGTGTCAGGGCGGGGTGTTTTTCAGGCGCCCCGCCGTGTCGATACTCACCACCACCGATAACCCCGGACGCAGGCGCTCGCTCTCGGCCTGACCCGGGTCAACGGTGATCCGCACCGGCACGCGCTGGGCGATCTTCACAAAGTTGCCGGTGGCGTTGTCCGCCTGCAACAGGCTGAATTCCGAGCCGGTCGCCGGGGAAATGTGCTGCACCGTGCCATGAAATTTGCGGTGGTTCAGCGCGTCCACCGTGAAGGTTACCGGCTGGCCCACCTGCACATTGTCCATCTGGGTTTCTTTCATGTTGGCGATCACCCACAGCTGGGGCGGCACCAATGCCATCAACTGCGCACCGGAGTTGACGAAGGCGCCCAGGCGTACGCCGATCTGCCCGAGCTGGCCGTCACGCGGCGCGAGGATGCGGGTGTTGGACAGGTCGATGCGCGCCAGCTCCACTGCGGCGTCGGCGCTGGCCACTGCGGCTTCCAGTGAACCGCGGTTGACGATCACGGTTTGCAGGTCCTGCCGGGCGATTTCCAGGCTGGCCTGGGCCTGGGCCACGGCGGCGATAGTCTGGGCATTGGCGGCGCGCGTCACGTCCAGTTCACGCTTGGACACCGAGCCATCGCTGATCAGCTCTTCGTTACGGCGCAAGTCAGCGGTGCTTTTACGCGCCTGGGCCTGGCTGTCGACCAGCGCGGCCTGGCGCAGCTTGATGGTGGCTTCGGCGCTGTTGCGTTGCTGCACCACGTTGGCCAACGAGGCTTTCTGCACCGCCAGTTGCGCCAGCGCCTGGTCGAGGCGCTGCTTGTAAATGCGATCATCCAGGCGCACCAGCAGGTCGCCGGCCTTGACGAACTGGAAGTCCTGCACCGGCACTTCATACACATAGCCGCTCAGTTGCGGGCCGATAATCGTCACCTGGCCGCGCACCAGTGCGTTTTCAGTGCTCTCCACGGCGCTGCTGAAGGGCGGCAATTGCCAGGCATACAGCACGATCAGCACGCCGACGATGGCAATCGCGGCAAAGCCCAACGATGAGATGATGCGCACCCGCAGTGAGCGTGGCTCAGTTGCGGTTGCTCCCGGTGGAGCGGTGCCTTCCGGGGTGGAGGCGATGGCGTTGGTGGTGGTCGTGGTTGTTTCGGTCATGAAGTAACGCCGCTGGGTTGAACGGGAGGGGCTGCTGCCTTGGTGGTGCTCATCAGCCACAGACTGCGGATGAAGATCCAGAGCATGGTGAGAATCGCGATGATCGCAATCAACATGAACACATCGTTGTAGGCCATCACATTCGCCTCACGCGTGGCCGCCGTGGCCAGGCTGCGAATGCCCATCAGGTTGCGCAATTGTGGGTCGGCGATGACACCGCCATACGCCGAACCGCCGCTCTGCACCCGCGCAGCCACACGCGGGTCCAGTAAGGTCAGGTGTTCGACGATCATGCTGGAGTGATACTTCTCGCGCACGATCTGGAAAGTGCCCAGCAACGCTGCGCCTATCAGGCCGCCAAGGTTCTGGCAGATGCCGAACATCACCGAAAAACTCACCAGGTTGCGCGGGTTGGTCAGCACGTTGCGCGTGCCCAGCACCATGGTCGGCCCCAGAAAGAAGGTGCCGCCAAAGCCTAGCAGGAACTGGCTGATATACAGGTTCTGTGGACGGGTCAGGTTGCTTGAGAAGCTGTCCATCACCGAGCCGATGGCCATCAGCGCCAGGGAGATGATCAGGGGCATCAACAGGTGCGCCGGGTTGATCGTCAGTGCACTGACCACCAGCCCGGCAATCGCCCCGGCCAGCATCACCACGTACAGCGTGTGCATCTGCTGGTAGCTCATGTTCAACATTTGCATGAAGCCCACGGCGCCAGTGGATTGCTCCGACAACACCATGCGAATCAACACCACGGCCAGGGCCAGGCGAATCATCACCCCGCTGCCTAGCCAACGGGTCATCAGCAACGGGTTGGTGCGGTTATGCTCGATGGCCAGGCCGGCCATGATCAGCACCAGGGAACAGGCCGAGGCCACGCCGATCCACGGGGCTTCCAGCCACCAGTCGATACGCCCCAGCGACAGTACCGCGCACAGCAGCGCCACGCCGGTGGCGAGGATGCCGAAGGTGAGGAAGTCGAGTTTTTCAAAGGTCTTGAAACGATCGCCGGGCGGCAGTTTGAGCAGGAAGACGCAACCCAGGCAGATCAGCGCCATGCCCAGTTCGAACAGGTACAGCCCGCGCCACTCGGCAATTTGCAGCAGGTCTTCAGAGAACAACCGCGCCAGCGGCAGTGCCAGCTGCGCGGTGCCCAGGCCGAGCACCAGGGCTTTCATGCGCCACTTGGCCGGGAACGCCTGGATCATGTAGTACAAACCCAGCGAACTCAGCGCCGCGCCCACCATACCGTGAGCCGCCCGCACCGCGATGGCGGAGCTGAGGTCGTTGACGAACAAGTGGCCGAAGGTGACCAGCGCATATAGCACCAGAAACACCTCGGTAAACGCGCGCAGGCCGAACTGCTGGCGAAACTTCACCAGCAGCAGGTTCATGCACACGTTGGTCATCACATAGGCGGCGGGCAGCCAGGCCATTTCGGCGGTGGTCGCGCCCAAGGCGCCTTGCAGGTATTGCAGGTTGGCGATCACAAGCGCGTTGCCCAACCCACCAGTGATTGCCACCAGCACGCCGACCATTGCAAACAGCCAACGCTTGGGCGTGGAGTGCAGCGGCGTCGACGGCGAGCCGGGCAGGCTCGGGCGCTCGTGGGGCTGCCAGGTGTGGGGGGTGTATTTGTCCATTCGGTGGCCTTGATAAGCCGACGTGCAAGGTCGGTGAATCCATTACTCAGGGAGTAGTAAACCTGAGAGACGTGCATCTTGCCATGTCAGGGCAGCAATTGAACGCTTGAACGGGCACGCTCAAAACGGTGGGAAGCAGGCTTGTCGTGGCGAGCGGGCTTGCCCCGCGTAGGGGCGCGAAGCGGCCCTTGATGCTGACGACGCGATTTTTTTGAGAACTGGGGTGACTTTCTGGGGCTGCTGCGCAGCCCAACGCGGGGCAAGCCCGCTCGCCACGCAGGATTGTGGCGTCTCTGGACAGTTTCAACTTCAGGTCAGAGCGCGGCCTTGAGCAGCATGCCGGCGGCCACTACCACACACAGGCTGGCAAAGCCGACTTGCAGGGTGCGCGCCTTGATCACCGAACACAGGCGCCGCCCAATCAGCATGCCGACGATGCTCGCGCCGATAAACACCCAGCCCACAGGCTCGATGCTCACCCCAGCATGAAACGCACCCGCGACGCCAATCAACGAGATCAGGCTGATCACCATCAACGAGGTGGCGACGATGCCGCGCATTTGCACATCGGTGAGCTGCTTGAACGCCGGCACGATCAGAAAGCCGCCACCCACGCCGAGCAAACCCGACACCGCACCGGTCACCGCGCCGAGGGCGGCCAACGTGGCGCTGCACTTGGCCGTCCAGGCCAAGCGCCCTGTCTGCTGATCAAGCATGCAGTTCTTCTGGCCCCACGACGCGGCGCCATGATCGCTGGGCCCGGCCTCGACCTTTTCGCGCTGCAACATGCGCCAGGCGACCAGCACCATCAATGCGCTGAACAGCCCCATCAGCACGGGCTCCGGCAGTTGATGGGCGAAAAATACACCCAGGGGCGAAAACACTGCGCCGAGCAAAGCGATCAATAAGGCCGCGCGGTAACGCACCAGACCATGGCGCAAGCCGTCGATTGCGCCGACCGCCGCCGCCGCGCCCACCGCGAGCAATGACACCGGCGCCGCCTGGGTCATCGTCAAGCCCAACCCCAATACCAGCGCCGGCACCCCAAGGATGCCGCCGCCCGCGCCCGTGAGGCCCATGACCAGGCCCATCAACAGGCCTAAAACACTTGCCAGCAGCATTCAGTCCACCTTGCTCAGACGGGTCAGCCACTCGCGACCCTTGAGCATGCCGTTCCAGTAGAACCACGGCAGCAGCGTGGCCTTGAGAAACCACATCGAACGGCGCGCCCGGGTCGGGTCCAGTGGGAAGGTCGGCAGCAGTTTGCCGCCGTAGCCGAACTCGGCCAGCACCACCTTGCCCTTCTCCACCGTCAGTGGGCAGGAACCATAGCCGTCGTATTTGAGCGGCAATGGCGCCTGTTTGCGCAGGGCCAGCAGGTTTTCGGCGACTACCACGATTTGTTTGCGCACAGCGGCGGCGGTCTTGGCATTGGTGGTGCCGCACACATCGCCTAGGCCAAAGACGTGTGGGTAACGCAGGTGTTGCAGGCTGTGGGGGTTCACTTCGCACCAGCCGGCGGCGTCGGCCAGCGGGCTTTGGCGGATAAAGTCCGGGGAGACTTGCGGCGGGACCACGTGCAGCAGGTCGAAGGATTTCTCTTCAACCGTGAGCGTGCCCGCCGCGTCTTTTACCTCGAACCAGGCCTTGCGTGCCGGGCCATCAACCTTGACCAGGTTGGAGTTGAACGCCAGGCGCGCGTGGTATTTTTCGACGTATTTCATCAACGGCGGCACAAAGGTCGCGACGCCAAACAGCGCGGCGCCCGCGAGATCGAATTCGACGTCGATGTTTTTCAGGTGGCCTTGTTTAAGCCAGTGATCGCAAGACAGGTACATCGCCTTTTGCGGCGCCCCCGCGCATTTGATCGGCATGGCCGGCTGGGTAAAGATCGCCTTGCCGCCCTTGAGCTGTTGCACCAGTTGCCAGGTGTAGGCGGCGTGCTCGTAGCTGTAATTGGAGGTCACGCCGTTTTGGCCCAAGGTGTCTTGCAGGCCTTCGACCTTTTCCCAGGCCAGGCGCAGGCCGGGGCACACGATCAGGTTGTTCCAGGTGACGCGCTGGCCGCTGTCGAGCACCAGGGTCTGCGCCTCGGGCAGCAGTTCGGTGACCGCGGCCTGCACCCAGGTGACGCCATTGGGCAGTACGTCGGCGAGTGGGCGCCGGGTCTTTTTGACGTCGTAGGCGCCGCCGCCCACCAGGGTCCAGGCCGGCTGGTAGCAGTGAAATTCGCTCGGTTCGATCAGGGTGATGTTCAGGTGCGGGTCACGTTTGAGCAGGCTGGCCAGCAGGCCGATGCCCGCCGAACCGCCGCCGATGACTACGATATCGCCACTGATGGTAGGGCCACAGTGTTGGTCATTCATGGTCAATCGCCTTTCTTTTACATGCACACAAGGGTCGCTGCCGGATGGCGTCACGCCCAGCTTTTCATGACCGCGCCGCAGTACAGCCCGGACAGGGTTTTCATCACTTGAATCACTTCATGGCTGGCCAGCCCGTAGAAAATGTATTTGCCTTCCCGACGGGTGGCGACCAACCCTTCGTCACGCAGGATGCCCAACTGTTGAGACAGCGTGGGCTGGCGCACGCCGGTCAGCGCTTCCAGTTCACCCACGTTGCGCTCGCCCTGGGTCAACTGGCACAGGATCAACAAACGGTCCTCGTTGGCCAACGCCTTGAGCAAGGAGCAGGCCTTGGACGCCGATGCGCGCAACTGGGCGACTTCGCCCTCACTCAGAGTAGATTCCATTTGCTTCGGGTCCTTTACGTCACTTAAGCTCAAAACATTATGTGTAAACGTAAACTGATTGTAACGACTTTTTTCTTCCTCAACAGGGACAGCCGCCATGCCAGCGTTGATTCACGCTTTTCTGGACGAGGCATCGTCGACCTTCACCTACGTCATCTATGAAACGGACGGCGGCCCGTGTGCCATCGTCGACTCGGTGCTCAATTACGACCCGGCCTCCGGGCGCACCGACACGGCCCATGCCGACAAAGTCATCGCGTTTGTGCGTGAGCACGGCCTGCAGGTGCAATGGCTGCTGGAAACCCATGCGCATGCCGATCACTTGTCTGCCGCGCCGTACCTGCGCCGTACGCTGGGCGGCAAGATCGCCATTGGTCAGTCGATCAGCAAGGTCCAGGACGTGTTCAAGAACCTGTTCAACCTGGAGCCGGAATTTCGCGTCGATGGCTCGCAGTTCGACCATTTGTTTGCGCCGGATGAGGTCTTTCATATCGGCAACCTGAAGGCCCAGGCGCTGCATGTACCCGGGCATACCCCGGCGGACATGGCCTACTTGATCGACGACCGCTTGATTCTGGTGGGTGACACGCTGTTCATGCCCGATGTGGGCACGGCACGCTGCGATTTTCCGGGTGGCGATGCGCGGCAGTTGTATGCGTCGATGCGTAAGCTCTTGGCATTTGCACCTGAAACCCAGTTGTACGTCTGTCATGACTACCCGCCTGAGGGGCGGCAGGCGAAATGCCTGACTACCGTAGCCGAGCAGCGCGCGGGCAATATTCATGTGCATGACGGCGTGGATGAAGCGGCGTTTGTAGCGATGCGCACCCAGCGTGATGCGGGATTGGGCATGCCGACGTTGTTGCTGCCGGCGATCCAGGTGAATGTGCGGGCGGGGCATATGCCGCCGGCCGAAGAGAATGGGGTGGTTTATCTGAAGATCCCACTCAACCAACTGTAAGGACGCCGAACCCACTGTGGGGGCGGGGGGGGGGGGGGGGGGGGGGTTTTGGTGCCCCCCCTTTGTGATGTGCCCCCCCGC